>PXDC01000234.1 GCA_003565135.1 Verrucomicrobiota bacterium | reverse complement strand
CGGTTTCGCCGTCGTCGGTCCTCTCGCCGTTGGACGTCTCGGACGGGGTTTCGCGAGCGCGGCCGCTCGGGCGTTCGGCCAGTTCGAGGGGAGGGGTGAGCAGGACGCGTTCGCCGGCCTCCAATCCCCCTTTGACGTGGACCATGCGATTGTTGTCGAGGCCGGTTTCGATGGCCCGCGGAAGCCGTTCGCCGTTGGGGCCCGGCAGAAAGACCGTGGGACTTCCGTCGACCCGGAGGACGGTCTGTACCGGCACATGAATCACATCGTCGTGTTCTTCGACGATGATTTCGGCGGTGCAACTCATACCCGGGCGCAGGCCCTGGGTGTTGCCCTCGATCCGGACCGTGGTTTGATAGAGCTTCAGGTCGGGGTTGAGCCAACGGCTCTGGGGGTCGGGCATGACGGCGATGCGGGTGACGGTCCCATAGTAGGTCCGTCCGGGCAGCGAATCGGTGGTGAGGATGACCTCCATGCCGGTGGCGATTTTGTCGAGGGCGGACTCGTGAACGTTGAGGTCGGCCATCATGGCATCGCCGCGGGAAAGCTCGATCAGGTCCTCGCGCTGGCTCACCTCGGATCCGACCTCGTAGGGTTCGCGGCTTCCCCGGCGGGTGGTGGTGGCGTGAACGACCATGCCCGCCGACGGCGCGTAAATGCGGCATTTTTCAATCTGGTCGCGGATTTGTTCGAGGCGGTCCTTCTCGCGCTGGAAAGTAAGATCGCGCGAGCGGAGCTGGGCTTTGGCGTCGACCAGGGCGGATTCACCCTCGTGATGGGCCTTGGTCACCTGAAAAAGGCGCTGTTCCACCTGGCTGACCAATTCGGCGATGCGCCGCCGGTAGGTAAAGCGCATAAGCAGGCGCAGTTCGTTCTCCGCCACCTCGACGTCCAATCGGCGACGTTCGGCGTCGAGTTCGTCACTGCGCAGATCCCCCTCGCTGATGTAGGCCTCGGCGGCGAGGCGCCGGGAGCCCTCGAGGTATTCCATGGCACGCCCGAATTCCGCCCGGGCCAGCGTGAGATTGTTGAGCGCGCGCTGGAGGTCGAGTTTGTACTGTCCCTCGAGCTGGGTCAGGAGGGGATCGAGCGTTTCCTCCAGCTCCTCTTCCTCGGCCAGCGAATCGTCCTCCAGGGCAAGGTCCCCGTCGGGATCCAATGCATCGATTTCCGCCGGCGGAACGTCGACGGCGGGATCGATCCGGATGGTGCCCGCTTCCGTCACCAGGGTGTGCAGGTTGCGGTCGTCGAGGGCTTCCATGATTTCGTCGGTGGGGGCATCGGTATCGAGGCCGAGCTCCCGGCGGAGGTCGACCCCGGAGAATTCTTCGAGGTCGAGGAGCGATAGTTCGAGGTCCACTCTCGCGGCCTGGCGGTCGGCCTGGCCTTGCTGCTCGGTGATGCTCACGGCTTCCCGTGCGTTGATGAAACTGGATTCGGCCTGTTCGACCTGGATTTCCTGGTCCAGCAGGCGGTCGCGCAAATCGCTGTCGTCGAGCTCGATCAGCAGGTCGCCTTTTTCCACCATTTCTCCTTCGTCGACGATATGGAGGATGGTGGTTCTTCCCTCGACCTCGTTGCGCAGCGTGATCGTGTCGGCGCCGCGGAACGTACCTTCGGCGGCCACGCTGATGGTCAGCGGTCCCTGGCGCGCGGCGAAGAGCTCGGATTCCGGAATCTGCTGGCTGCTGCCGCCGCCCGCGCCGACCGCCACGAAGATCAGCAGGCCGGCGAACGCCGCGAGGGCCGGGGCCATCCACCACCAGCGCAGGATTCCGCGGCGTTTCTTATTGTTCTTCGAGTTCGGCGAATTCGTATTCATGGTACAGTCCTTTCTCGTCGACCCGGAGAAGCCCCAGGTCGCTCTGCAATTCCAGTTCGGCCAGCCGGTAGGAAATCATGGCCCCGGTGAAGGAGTTCTGGGCCGAGAGGAGAGCCTCCTCGGCTGCGAGGAGGTCGCGCATGCGGAACCCGGGTCGCCCGAGTTCGAGGAGGAGCCGGGCGGATTCGACCCGCCGTTCGGCCACCCGCACGGCGAGTTCCTGGATCCGGTAGTTTTCGCGCTCCTCCTGGAGGCTTCGCAGTTGGTTGCGGAGGGCGAGTTTGATACGGTCTTCGAGGTCCTGGACGTCGCGCGCCGCCGCTTCCAGGCGAACGTAGCTCTCCCGGTACAGGTTCCGCTCGGCGGTGCGGTCGAGGGGGAGCTCCATTTGCAGGCCGGCGCTATAGGCCCCGTCGCCGGGTCGCAGGTGCCCGTCGGATGCGGTGGCGGTGGCGATGGAACGGCGTTCGCCGAAGGCGGCGTTGCCGGTCAGGTTGAGTTCCGGCAGCATGCCGTTGGCCGCGACCACGACGCGCCGCTGCGCGTCGAAGACACGGCCGTGTTCGGAGTGCAGGTCGAGTCGGTGATCGAAGGCGAGTTCGACCGCGCGCCGTTCTTCGATTTCGAGGGGTCCGCCGTTGCGATCCCGGTATTCCGGTTGTTCGGGGCTCTCTCCGGGTTGGATTACCGGTGTTTCCCCGAGGCGTTCGAGCACGATTTCGGAGACGCGGCCCAGTTCGTCCGGGTCGAGGGAGATCCGAGCGTCGGCCGGCAGGCCGAGGAGGACCTTGAAGTTGTCCATGGCCCGTTCGACGTTGTTTTCGGCGGCGATGAGCCGTTCCTGGGCCGAGAGTTCGCTCTGCCGCGCCTGGTCGAGATCGATGATGGGGAGGCGTTCCTCCCGGTAGAGAGCTTCGGAGCGCCGCCGGTTTTCGACCTGGCGTTCGAGGTTGGCCTCGGCGTTGCGTACGGCATCCATGGTTTGAAGGAGGCGAAGGTAATCGCTCGCCACATCCACGGCAAAGGTACTCTTGAAGCGCTCGAAAGACCAGATCGCGTAGATGATATTCCGCTCCGCCTGGGTCAGGGGTTCGGTGGCGATGTGACGGCCGGCGCCGCGCAGGAGCGGAACGGTGGCGGAGGCGTCGAAGAAGAGCCCCATTGACGAAGAGCGCGGGCTGGAGAGCAGGCGCGCCACGTCGAGACCGATGCGGGTGGACAGCTGGGCGCCGCTCTCCAGGCGCCGGTCCATGCCGACCTCGGCCGTGCCTTCGACGCCGGTGGTGTGGGTGCTCTGGTCGGTCCCGATGAGCCCCTCCATCATGCCGCGGTAGGTGTTGCGGAACTGGTGGCGTTCGAGGTCGAGATCGAGCGCGGTAAGGAAAACGTTTTCTTTCTGGGATTGAAAGGTGCGGTTGTTGGCCGCGGCCACCTGAAGAGCTTCCACCAGCGAGAGTTCGGCTGTTTCTTCAAGGAAGGCGTCCTCGGGCGCTTCATCCGCGGGCCGGCGCAGCAGAAGGTCGTCGTCGGGCCAGTGTTCCGGCGGTTCGAGGGCGTCCGTCCCGATCGAAGCGGCTCCCGAGACCTGGAGCCCCTGGGCCTCGATCAAGCGGCGACGGAGGGTTTCCGCCGGGGTTTCGATCCGGAAGGGCTCGGTGCGGCCCAGGGCTTCTTCCTGCTTCGAACCGACAATATCGTAGGCGGTATCGTCGGCCTTTTCCAGGGAGCGGGAGGACTGGCAGCCGGCGAGAATGGCACAGGAGATGATGGCGAACCCGGCTGCCGGCAGCCGTAGGGACGGGGACGAGTAAGTGGTGTTGCGGATCAGCTTTTTCAAGAATCAATCGTGAATTGGGGAGGTGAAACGGGCTGCCCCGGGGCGATTTCGTCCCGAAGCAGCCGTTCAACCCTTACCCGTCCTGAAGTCGATGCTCAAGCGATTAAACCGGAACGAAAGGAAAAATCGGTGATCGTTCGGCACGACGGCGGCGGGGAAACCGAGGCCCTTAGTTGCTGCCTCGCTGGCCCTGGCCGCCCCGCCGGGGTCCGCCCCGTCCGAACATCCGCTGGATGCGCTCGGCGTCTTCCTGGCCGAAGTCGGGGTGATTGGCGATGGTTTCGCTGGCGTACTCGTGGAGCAAACCGAGTTCCTCCCTGAGTTCGCGACCCTTGGCCCGCAGCTCGCGGAATTCGTCCGAGTCGCGGTCCGCGTCGCGCATGGACTCGCGGAGGCTTTGCATCTCGCCGCGAAGCTCGTTGAAATGTTCGCTGATTTCACGGATTTCGGGTGAATTTTCGGCTGCGGCCTCCCACTTTTCGCGGAATTCCCGCCATTCCTCGCGGCGTTCTTCGCGGCGTTCCCGCCACTCTTGCCGCCGTTGTTCGCGGTCACTGGTTTCGGCGGTTTCCCCGGACGGAGACGCGATGGCCCGGCGGGCGGTCAGGGCCACGTCGCGGACGGCTTCACCGTGGCGAAGGGTGAGCCGGTTGGTGTCGTTATCGAAGGCCAGGGCCTCGATTTCGTTGCGGGTTTCCCCGGTCTGGATCCAGAAGGTGTTGTCGGATTCGGGATCGTGCAGGCTGAACATCAGTTCGCCCGGGAGGCTGACGATGGAACGCAACTCGATCCGATCGAGGTATTCGGAGGCCGGAACCTCCTCTTCGGCCTGGGCGGGGATGCCGGTTCCGGCCAGCGATGCGAGCGCGGTCAGGGCGATGAATTTCCGGAAGGAAACCAACGGTGTGAGCGGTTGAATTTTCATGGTAGGATGCACGTGTGGTTGAAAATGGGCGGTTTCCCGAGTGGCCCGGAAAGGAACCATGAGGAACGTTGAATGCCCGTACAATAAGCGGTAATCACCGGAAAGTCCAAAAAGTTGCGCCGGGGGGGGATGTTATGGGTGTGGGGTCAGGGTTTTTGGAGGCTTACGGTGCGGCCCGGATTCCAGGTGCCGTCGACCAGCGAGACGATGGGGGATTCGTTCAGGCCGAGCTCGTTGTCCCCCAGGAGCCCGATCAGGATGTTGACCGCGCGTCGCCCCTTCAGCTCCCAGTTTTCGAACACGCCTGATTGCGGGCCGCGCGGGGCGGGACAGCTCAGGCTGGCGACGCCGATGTCACCGGGGATCCGAAAACCGGCCGCTTTCAGCCATGCCGTCGGGGGACCGGCATCGTCGACGAGGACCACGTCCGGGCGTTGTTCCCGGCACCAGCGCAGGAACGCCGTTTCCGACCACTCGTCCACGATCAGCGGTTCCGGAGGGTTCGGGAGGCCGAATTCCTGCTGTTTCACCAGGAAGGCCGCCAGCCAGCGGTGGTCGATCCGGAGATCGACCTCGCGGTCCAGGGCGAGGCCGATCCGGCGGTACCCGAGCCGGCGGCATTCGTCCATGGCCACGGTCATGGTTCGGAAATGATTGCTCCGGACGAGGTGCATCCGGGGCTCCCGCAGGGTGGTGCCGATTCCGACCACCGCGAAGCGCTCCCATTGCCAGTCGAATCCATCCTCCGGGCGGGGAAGCGGGGTCAGGATCGCGCCATGGATTCCCTTTTGCAGGAGCCGTTCTCCCAGTTCCGAAGGCGCGGACCGGTCGATCGGGCACCACTCCTCCACGATGCGGAATCCCCGGATTTCGGCCTGGTTCCGGGCGTGTCGAAGGGTGGCGGCCAGGCGGGGAAACCGCTGCTTCCAGCCCTGGCGGGTGGGGAATGCGGTGATCAGGGCGAGTGTGGGAGAAGGGCCGGGGTGCGCACCCTGACGCCGGTTGCGCATCAGGGCGGAGAGGTACGGGTGGGGCCGGTAACCCAGTTCCTCGGCGGCCCGCCGCACGCGGTCCCGCGTTTTTTGCGCGGCCTTGGGATTGTCGTTCAGGCACAGCGATACCGTTGAGGGATGAACGCCGGCCCGGGCCGCGATATCGCGGATCGACACGTGGGTGTTCACGATGGGCCCCCTTTCCGGGATCGGAGGGTATTGCCGGGATTCCAGAGACCGGGCACGAGGATCAGGTTGGGGTCGTCTTCGCGTCCGAACGCATTTTCCTCCACCAGGTCGAGCAGCAGGTTGACGGCCCGGATACCCTGCAGTTTCCAGTTTTCGTAGGTCCCGGAAACGGGTCCGGCCTCCGGGGCGCTCAGGCTGACCAGTCCGATATCTTCCGGGATCCGGTACCCCGCCGACTTCAGCCATTTGGTGGCGTCGCGGATATTGATCCCGATCAACACGTCGGGGCGCTCGGCTTCGACCCAGTCGAGGAAGACCGATCGCGACCAGTTGTCGGTGATCAACGGTTTCGGCAGACTCCGGTCCCGCCATTCGTATTGCTTCAGAAGATACGGGGCGAACGAGCGGTATTCGACCTTCCGGTTGACGTGATCCGTCATGAAAAACCCGATACGCTGGTAACCGAGTTTCAGGCAATTGTCGATCGCCGTCAGCATCGATTGGTAGTGATGCGTTCGGACGCGATGGACGCGGGAGTCCTGGAGGGACGGGCCGAGGGCCACGACCGCAAAACGGTCCCATTGCAGGTTCAATGTTTCCACCGGGCGAAGCAGGGTGGAGAGGAGAATTCCGGTTACGCCGCGGGCGTAGAGAATGTCGCCGAGACGCTGCGGAGAGGCCTGGTCCAGGGGCGACCAGAATTCCTCCAGGCGGAACCCCCGGGAGTGCGCCTGCCGGCGGGCGTGAATAAAACATTCCTCCATACCCGGGATGATGCTTTTCCAGCCGTGCCGGGTGGACGAAAAAGTGACAAAGGCCAGAACGGTCGAGCCGGCCCCGGGACGTCCCCGGCGGCGGGTGTGCATGAGCGTGCTCAGGTACGGGTGGGGCCGGTAGCCCATTTCCCGCGCGATCTTCAGCACGCGGGTGCGGGTGGATTCGGATATGCGCGGACTGTTCTTGAGGCAGAGGGAGACGGTCGAGTGATGAACACCCGCTCTCGCGGCGACATCCTTCATGAACACATTCCGGGCCATAACCCGAGGGTGGCGTTTCGGGGCGACCCTGGCAATCCGAATTTTCAACGATGTGAATCCGGGTTTTCCCGGAGGGGCCGGCGACGGAACCGGGAGGGCCGGGGAAGGCGATCTCAACGATGTGACCGACCCGATGCTTGTATGACGAGAGAATCGATGGTACCGGTCGCGGCTTATGAATACAGGTGGCTACCGCGGTTATCATCCTCTGGCTGTTGCCATCCTCGCACTGGGAATGGTGGCGTCCGCCGCCGGTCCGTCCCTCTCCGCAACCTCTCCCGACATGACCGAATCACCGTTGAGCTTCCCCGATGATTTCAACCGCGATGCCTTTTTGTCGGTGCTGCATCCGGAGCATCCGCGGCTCTTCGCCGGCGCGGGGGATTGGGAGCGCATCCGCGGAACCGTTTCCGGGAGCGCCGAGTTGGAGACGGCGGTGGCGGCGCTGCGCGAAGCGGCGGACGCCATGCTGGAAATGCCGCCTCTGGAGCGGGAGCTGACCGGGCGACGGCTGCTGGACGTATCGCGGGAGGTGTTGAAGCGGGCGTTTACGCTCGGGACGGTGTACCGGCTGACCGGGGAGGACCGGTACCGGGACCGTCTCCGGGACGAGCTGCTCCAAGCGGCGGCCTTTTCCGATTGGAACCCATCTCATTTTCTGGATACGGCGGAGATGACGCTGGCGGTGGCGGTGGGGTACGATTGGATCTACCACGATTTGACGGAGGAGGAACGGGAACTCCTGCGCCGGGCCATCGTGGAGAAAGGGCTGGAACCGGGAAGGGGAGAGCACCGGTGGAAGCAACGGGACAACAACTGGAACCAGGTCTGTTTCGCCGGCATGGTGGCGGGGGCGCTGGCGGTGGGTGACCACGAGCCGGACCTGGCGGTCGAGTTTCTCGAAGAGACCTACCGTTGGATCCACCTGCCGCTGGATGCCTGCCGGCCGGACGGCGCCTACCCGGAAGGCCCGACGTACTGGAGCTACGGGACCCACTTCCAGGTCATCCTGCTGTCGGTGCTGAAGTCGGCCCTGGGCACCGCCTGGGACCTCGAAAACTATCCGGGCTTCCGGGAGAGTGCCGAGTACGTGAACCTGATGGTGGGCCCGAGCGGACGGTTCTACAATTACGCCGACGGGCGCGAAACGGTGCGCGCGATGCCGGCTCTGCACTGGTTTGCCTCGCGGGCGGGAAACCCGGCCCTCGACGCCCGCGAACGCGGGCGCCTGGTGGGCGGCGATGCCGGCCTTTTCGAGGCGCCCGGGGCGGGCGGCCGGTTTTTCCCGCTCACCGTTCTCTGGCTGGACCCGGAGGTGGCGCGGAAACCGGAGCGGGCGCTGCCCCTGCACTGGAAGGGCGAGGGACCGAACCCGGTGGCGGTCCACCGCAGTTCCTGGGAGGACGACGCGCTTTTTATCGGGGTCAAAGGCGGCTCGCCGTCGGTCAATCACGGGCACATGGACATCGGCTCCTTCGTGCTCGACCGGCGCGGCGTGCGCTGGGCGACCGACCTGGGGATGCAGGGTTACCATTCGCTCGAATCCCTGGGCATGCAGATCTGGGACCGCAGTCAGGACTCGGACCGGTGGCGGGTGTTTCGCCTGAACACCTTCAGTCACAACACGCTGGTTTTTGACCAACGGCAGCAGCGCGTCGACGGGTTCGCGCCGCTGACCGCCTTCTCCGACGATCCCGGGGCGCCGTTTACCGTGGTGGACATGACGGCGGTGTACCGGGATTCGGTGGATCGGGCGCTTCGGGGCGTGCGGTTGCTCCCGGGGGAGGCGGTCCTCATTCACGACGAAATTTCCGGTTTCGGCGGGAACGGAACGGTGCGCTGGGGAATGGTGACCCGGGCCGAGGTCGAGTTGGACGGCCCCCGGGCGCGGCTTCGACTGAACGGGGAAACCCTCCACGCCGCCATCCTGGAGCCGGCGGAGAGCGAATTTGAAATTGTGCCCACCGACCCGCCGCCGAGCGAGTTCGATGTGGCCAATCCCGGCACCCGCATGCTGGCGTTCAAAACTCCGGGCGCCCGGGGTGCCCGGTCGTTGCGGGTGGTGTTTTCCGGAGAACCGCTGTCCCCCGAGTTCATCGCCGATCAGGTGGAACGGCTCGATCGGCCGTCGCGTTGGGCGGCGGATGAGGAGAGCGATTGAATGGGCATGGTTCGGAACGGGGGCGGGAGATGCGTGACGGTTTCGGTTGTCGCGGCCGCGGTAGCCGTGGTTTCGGCGACCCTCCCGGCGTATGCCGGTGACGACCCGCTCCCGCTGTCCCTGTCACCCGGGGAGCGCATTGCGATCGTCGGCGGTGCCCTGGCCGATCGCATGCAGCACGCGGGGCACCTCGAGGCCATGGTCCACGCCCATCACCCGGAGCACGAACTTGTGTTCCGCAACCTGGCTGCCGCCGGCGACGAAGCCGGGACGTGGTTCCGGTCCGAGGGATTCGGCTCCCGGGAGCAGTGGCTGGACCGGGTGAAGGCCGACGTGGTGTTTGCCTTCTACGGGTTCAACGAAGCCGCGGGGGACGGAGCGGGACTCGACTCGCTGGGTGAGAGCCTGGAGCGTTTTATTGCGGCTGCGCGGGCGGGCGGCGACGGAGGGGACCGTCCGCGCGGGATCGTCCTGTTCTCCCCGGTCGCCGGAGAGCGCCACCGCGATCCGAACTTTCCCGGACCGGAACGGAACGACGCCAACCTCGCCCGGGCGACCGCGATCATCCGGGAGGTGGCGGCGGCCGAGGGGACGGGTTTCGTCGACCTGTTCGCTCCGTCGAAAGTCCTGTTTGCCGAAGCCGCGACCTCCGGGCGATCCCTGACCGTCAACGGACACTACCTGACGGAGGAAGGGTACCGGCGCCTGGCCCCCGTCGCTTTCGAAGGCCTCTTTGGCGAAGCCCCATCCGCCGGCGTCCGCGACGCGCTCCGGCGGGCGGTGCTCGACAAGAACCGCGAGTGGCACCGGCGCTACCGGGCCATCGACGGTTACAATATTCACGGCGGCCGGTCGGCGCTCGCCTACACGCCCGGCGAACCGGGGTTTGTGTACGATCGCGATCCGCCGGAACCGAAGCTGTCCAATTACCGCGTGATGCAGGAGGAAATGGCGCAGCGCGAAGTGATGACCGCCAACCGGGACGTCCGCATCTGGGGTCTGGCGCGCGGAAGCGATCCGGGTGTCGACGACCGAAATCTGCCGCCGGTCACCCCCGTTTCCACGAACCGTCCCGGTCCCCTCGACGACGGGGCCCACGTCTTCCTGGACGGCGAGGAGGCGATCGGGAAAATGACCGTGCATCCCGGGCTGGAAGTGAACCTCTTCGCCTGCGAAGCCCGTTTCCCGGAACTGGCCAATCCGGTGCAGATGGCCTGGGACACCCGCGGTCGGCTCTGGGTGGCGGTCTGGCCGGAGTACCCGAGTCGCCGGCCCACCGCCGCGAGCGGCGACCGTATCCTGGTGTTCGAGGACCGCAACGGGGACGGGCGGGCGGACGAGATGACGGTGTTTGCCGACGACCTCAACGCGCCCACCGGGTTCCAGTTCCACCGCGACGGCGTGCTTCTGGTGCAGGCGCCCGACCTGTGGTTCCTCCGCGATACCACCGGCGACGGTAAAGCCGACTGGAAGGAGCGGGTGCTCATGGGGCTCGACTCGGCCGATTCCCACCATACGGCCAACGCCCTGGCCTACGATCCCGGCGGGGCGATCTACCTGAGCGACGGCGTCTTTCACCGTACCCAGGTGGAGACCGTTCACGGACCCGTGCGCAATGTCGACGGCGCCATCTACCGCTTCGAGCCGCGGACCGGCCGGTTCGAGACCTATATCCCGTACGACTTCGCCAATCCTCACGGTCGGGTGTTCGACCGCTGGGGTAACGATCTGGTAACCGACGCGACGGGAAATCACACCTACTTCGCGCCGGCCTTCAGCGGGCGTCTCGATTTCGAGCTCGGCAAGCATCCCCGGATGAAAACGTTCTGGGACCGTCCCGCTCGTCCGGCCGCGGCCACCGGTCTGCTCAGCAGCCGGCACTTTCCGGAGGAGCTTCAGGGAAATTTTCTCAATCTCAACGTCATCGGCTTCCAGGGGATTTTCAACGTGGCCATCCACGAGGAAGGATCGGGTTTGCGGGGGGAAACCCGCGAGCCGCTGCTGCGTTCGGAGGATCCGAATTTTATTCCCAGCGATATTAAGGTGGGCCCCGATGGGGCCGTTTATTTCAGTGACTGGCACAACCCGATCGTCGGGCACATGCAGCACCACCTGCGCGACCCCAGTCGCGACCATCGGCACGGCCGGATCTACCGGATTACCCATGCCGAAAGGCCCCTCCTCGATCCACCGCGTATCCACGGAGCCCCGATCGGGGCCTTGCTCGATTTGCTCCGGTCTCCGGAAAACGGCGTGCGTGAACGGGCCAAGATCGAGCTGGAGACGCGCGATCGCGATCGCGTTGTGGCCGCCCTGGTACAGTGGATCCAGGATCTGGATACGGATCACCCGGATCACGAGCATCACCTGATGGAAGCCCTTTGGCTGCGTCAGTGGCTCAATGCGGTCGATGTCGTCCTTCTCGACCGCCTTCTGGAATCCCCGGAGCCGCGCGCGCGGGCGGCGGCGGGAAGGGTCCTTTGCTACTGGCGCGACCGGGTTCCCGGGGCGCTGGAGCGATTCCGCGCGCTGGCCGCCGACGAACACCCGCGGGTGCGCCTGGAGGCGGTGCGCGGGGCCGCCTTTTTCCGCAGTCCGGAGGCGGCGGAGGTGGCGTTGGCCGTGCGGGACCGGGAGACCGATGACTACATCGAGTACGCGCTGGAGCAGACCCTGCGCCAGCTTCGGGTCGGCGAGGATGCAGCCGTGGCCGATCCGGCGGTCGCCGCCGAACCCCCGGAACCGGACGGGACGGAGGGCCCGGCCTTCGTGGTGCGCGCGGTGCCCCGGGAAATGAGATTCGACCTCGAGCGTATCGAGGTGGAGGCGGGGAAGCCGTTTGCCGTGACCCTGGAGAATCCGGACATGATGCCGCACAACCTGGTGATCGTGACCCCGGGTGCGCGCGAAACCATCGGGCGGCTGGCCGATCGTATGGGTCCGGGGGACCGCGACGCCGAGGGCCGGACCTACGTGCCGGAGCGTCCCGAAGTCCTCGCGGCCACCCGCATGCTCGAAACCGGGGAGTCGGAAACCCTCCGCCTGGTCGCGCCGGAGGAGCCGGGAACCTACGAGTTCGTCTGCACCTTTCCCGGTCACTGGCCGGTCATGTGGGGGAAACTGTTGGTGAGGGCCGGGGGGAAGGGGGAGGCGCCGTGACCCGCAGCCGCCCAACGCGCTTTTTCATTGGCGCACCCGGCGATTCCGCCCAAGCTGGCGGGATGGATTTACCGGTTCCCCTTTCCGCGGTTGCCCGAACCGCCGGCCATGTCCTTCGGCCGTGGATGTTCGGAGTCGTTGCAGGAGTGATGCCTTTGGCGGCGACGGCCGCGGCCGCTGAAAACGCCGGGAACGACCGGCCGCACGTGGTGTTTGTCACCGGCGACGAGGAGTACCGCTCCGAGGAGTCCATGCCCATGCTGGCGCGGATTCTCAAGCACCGCTACGGTTTCGAGGTCACCGTGTGTTACGCGCTCGACGACGACGGCGTTATCGACCCGAACCGGTCCGACCATATCCAGGGCCTGGAGTCCCTCGGGGAGGCGGATATGATGGTGATGAAGACCCGCTTCCGGCGCCTGCCCGAAGACCAGCTGCGCCACATCGTGGACTTTGCCGAATCGGGAAAACCCATGGCCGGGTTCCGCACCGCCACCCACGCGTTCCGTTACGGGGAGGACCACCCGAACCATCGCATGGACAACGAATGGCCGAAGGCGGTCTTCGGCCAGCGCTGGATCCGCCACTACGGCGGGGCCAACTCCACCGAGGTGGAGGGGATCGGCGGGCGCGCGGACCACCCGGTGCTGCGCGGGGTGGCGCCGTTCCACGCCCGGAGCTGGCTTTACCACGTGGTGCCCCTCCATGAGAACGCCGAGCCGCTCCTGGAGGGCCGGGCGGTGGAGGGAGCCGAACCGGGAGGGGAGCGATTCGGCGAGGCGAACCCGGTCGCCTGGACGCACCGCTACGAGGGCGAACACGGGACCAGTCGCGTGTTCTTTACCACCCTCGGCCATCCCTTCGACTTTTTCGACGAATCCATGCGACGCCTCGCCGTGCAGGGCTTTTTCTGGGCCCTGGGCCGGGAGGACGAGATCCCGGCGGATGGGCTGAACGTGGATTTTGTCGGCGACTACGAACCCAACGACGCCGGATTCGGCGACCGGTACAAACCCAACCTGCGGCCCGCGGATATACCCCTCGGGCCGGAATAGACCTGGATTATGAGCGACCCGACTTCCCGTGAATTTGCCGCGTTCGAGCGCGCCGTTGCCGGTATCGATGTGTTTGATACGCATACACACCTGATCGGGGGCCGCCTGGCGGCCCGGACCTTCTGGGATATCGGGGAGTACTTCTGGCTGAAGGAGGAATTGATCGGGGTCGGGTATCCGCAGGATTCCGAATCGCTCGGCGAACCGGAGCGCCGCCGGGCCTATGCCGAGGCCTTCGCGGCGACCCGCAACACGTCGATGAACTGGGTGGTGCGGCGGATCATGGGCGACCTTTACGGGCTTGAGATCACCGATGCGGCGAGCGTGGAGAAGGCCGACGAGGCGGTCCGACGCTCGGCGGAACGGGAGGGCTGGGCCGCGGAGGTGGCGGCCCGGTTGAATGTCCGGCGGATCGTGGTCAACCGCGAGGACCATGCCCCCTTCCCGGAGGTACCGGGAGCCTGTGTCTGGCTGCCCCGCCTGGACGATGTGCTGAAACAGCGAATGGACGGGCTGGTCGCCGGGGGCGATGCCGGACAAATCGACGACGCGGCGGAGGAATTGGCGGGGCTGGTGGCCGAGGCGGGAAAAAAAGGGGCGCCGGGAGTGATGACGACGCTGCCGGCGTTGAACCGGCCTATCGATGTTAAGGATACCGATCCGCGCCCCGGCGGTGCCGGGCCCGACGAGATTCTCGCGCGCCTGCTTCACCGCCTGTGCGCGGCGGCGGAACGGGCGGGTGTGTTCGTGCAGTTCTTCCTCGGGATCGAGCGCGACCGCGCCGGGAGCCGTCCGGCCCCGGTGAACGATCCGGACCGGATCCTCAACCTCTACGGGCTGTTCCAGGCCTATTCCTGTCCCTTCGAACTCGTCCTGGGCACGGAAATCAACAACCTGGACGCGGTGCAGGCGGCGCGGATCTTTCCGCATGTGCGGGTCGGGGGACTCTGGTGGTACAACTTCCGCGCGAGCAGTTATCGCGACTGCATGCAAAAGCGCTTCGAGGCACTGGCGCCGGCCAAGAACAGCTTTGTTGTCTCCGATGCCCGGTGCGTGGAGTGGTGTTACGGGAAGGTGCTGCTTATCCGGAGGCTGATGAGCGCCTTCCTTTTCGAGCAGGTACAACAGGGCTGGGTGGACGAGGAAGAGGCGCTGCGGTGCGCCCGCGAGTGGCTGCACGATTCCGCCGCCCGGCTTTATTTGAAGTAGGCCTCTTATTCCGGCGCGGGAGGGGCGACGGCGCGCCCGGATTTTTCGGTGGAAATTGTCAGGTAGGCGGCGGGAATGACGAAGAGAGTGAGCAGGCTCCCCACGATGAGGCCGCCGATGACCGCCACCCCGAGGGGAATCCGGCTCTGGGCGCCCGCACCGACGGCGAGGGCGATGGGCAGGACCCCGAAAATGGTCGAGATGGTGGTCATGAGGATGGGGCGGAACCGCCGGGCGGCCGCTTCCTCCACGGCCTGCCGCAGGTTGCGCCCGGCCTCCTTGCGTTGGTTGGCGAACTCGACCAGCAGGATTCCGTTCTTGGTCACCAGCCCGATGAGCATGATCAGGCCGATCTGGGAGAAGATGTTGAGGCCGCCGCCGAAGGACCACAGCGCCAACAGGCCCCCCGCCAAAGCGAGGGGAACGGTCAACATGATGGTGGCGGGATCGCGGAAACTCTCGAATTGGGCGGCCAGGACGAGGAAAACCAGCACGAGGGCGAAGGCGAAAACGTAAAGGAGCGTGGCGCCGGTTTCCTCGAATTCGCGGGATTCCCCCGCCAGTTCGGTGGAAAAGGTTTCGTCCAGGACTTCGCCGGCCACCTCACGCATGGCCCGGATACCGTCGGCCAGGGTGTGGCCGTCGGCCAGGTTGGCGGAAAAGGTGGTGGCGGGAAACCGGTTGTAGCGGTGGAGGACCGCGGGGGAAACCGTTTCCCGCAGGTCGATCAGGTTGTCGAGGGTGATGACGGACCGGTTGTTGCCCCGGACGCTCAGACGGTTCAGTTCATCCGGTGTGAGCCGGTTTTCGCGCAGGACCTGGCCGACGATCTCGTATTGCTGGCCCTCGCGGAGAAAGAACCCGAAGCGTTGCTGGCTCAGAGCCGCCTGGAGGGTTTCGGAGACGTCGCGCACCGAGGCTCCGAGGGTTTCGGCGCGGTTGCGATCGATGTGGACCTGCACTTCCGGATTGTTGAATTCGAGATTCACATCGACAAATGCCAGCTCGGGCCGTTCCCGGGCCTTTTCCATGAACTCGGGAAGCATCTCGGTAAGCCGGTCGAAATTGGGGTGCTGGACCACAAACTGGACCGGCAGGCCCCGCCCGCCCGTCCGGATGGTGGCGGGCTGGCTTACGAAGATTTCCGCCTCCGGGATCATCTCGACTTTCCGTCCCAGCTCGCGGGCGATCTCGGCCTGGGTGCGTTCGCGCTCGCCGGGCGGTTTCAGCGCCAGGCGGGAGAATCCGGAATTGACGGTGGTGGCCGCGCCGAATCCGGGGGACGTTACCGAGAGGGCCGCTTCCCGTTCCGGGACTTCCTCGATGAGCAGCCGGTCCAGTCGGTCCATGACCGACTCCATGTACTCGTAGTTGGCCCCCTCGGGACCTGTGATCCGCAACACCATCAGGCTGCGATCTTCCAACGGCGCCAGCTCGCGCGGCAGGACCGTCCAGAAATAACCGATTCCCCCGAGACAGATCGCCATCAGGACCAGCGCGAGCCAGCGGTGGTTGAGGAAGACCCCGAGGGCGTTCCGGTAGCCGTTGGCCAGGCCGTTGAAGAACGGCTCGGTGGCCGCGTAAAAGCGCGGCGGCGTATCGTGCTTTTTCAGCACCCGCGTCGCCAGCATGGGGGTCAGGGTCAGGGCGACAAAGGACGAAATGATGACCGCCCCGGCCAGGGTTACGCCGAATTCCCGGAACAGCAGGCCGGTCAGGCCTTCCATGAAGATGATCGGGGTAAAGACCGCGGCCAGGGCCATGGTGGTCGCGATCACCGCGGTGAAGATCTCGCGGATGCCGGTGTCGCCGGCCCGGATCGGGTCGAAGCCCTGTTCTATTTTGGAATAAATGTTTTCCAGGACCACCACCGCGTCGTCCACCACCAACCCGATCGCCAGCACCAGGGCCAGCAGGGTCAGGACGTTTACGGTGAAGCCCGAAACGTACATGATAAAAAACGCGCCGGTCAGGGAAATCGGTATGGTGATCAGCGGGATGATGGTGGAGCGGATCTCGCGCAGGAAAAAGAAGATGACCAGGCATACGAGAAGGAGGGCAATAACGATGGTCTGCTTCACTTCCGCGATGGAGTCGCGGATGAATTCGCTCGTGTCGAAGCCCATGCCCACCTGGATGTCGCCGGGAAGATCCGCTTTTATCTGGTCGAGACGCCGGTAGAATTCGTTGGCGATGGCGATTTCGTTGGCGCCGGTCTGCGGGCGGATCACGACCCCCACCATGGGCACGCCGTCGCGCTTGAGGATGGTTCGCTCGTTCAGGGGGCCGATTTCGGCGTACCCGACGTCCCGGAAGCGAACCGTCCGGTCGCCGTTCTGCTTGAGGATCAGGTCCTCGAATAAATCCGGGTCGTCGCCGAGGCGACTGAGGGTTCGGACACTGAGTTCGATCGCATCCCCCTCGACCCGTCCGGAGGGGAGTTCGACATTGGAGCGCGCCACCGCGTCCCGCACGTCGATCGGGGTCAACCCGTAGGCGGTCAGCCGGTCGGGATCCATCCACATGCGCATGGCGTATTCCTTGGAGCCCCAGATGTCGACGCGGGCGACGCCGTCGATGGTCTGGAGCCGGGAGCGGAAAAGGTTGTCGGCGATGTCGGTCAGTTCCAGCAGGTCGCGCTGGTCGCTGTGCACGTTGATGAAGATGATGGGATCGCCGTCCGCATCCGCCTTTTCCACCACCGGGGGCTCGGCATCCGCGGGCAGGCGTCTCATGGCTGCGGATACACGGTCTCGGACATCGTTGGCCGCCCGGTCGAGGTCGTCTCCCAGGGCGAACTCCACGGTCAGGGTGCTGCGGCCCTCCCGGCTGACGGAGGTGAGGGTGCGGATTCCGGATACGGTGTTGACCTCGTTTTCGAGCGGTTCGGTGATCTGGCTTTCAATCACCGAAGCGCTGGCCCCGGGATATTCCGCCCGTACCGAAATGATGGGACCTTCGGCGGCGGGATATTCGCGGACGCCGAGGAACTGGAAACCGACCACGCCGAAGAGAACGATCGCGATGGCCAGCACGCTGGCGAGGACGGGACGGCGAATGGTGATTTGGGAAAGGTTCATGAACGGAATGGAAACGGCCGGATGAGCCGGTATTGAACGGCGGGCGAGGCGTCCCGGATTATTCGGAATCCAGTATTCTCACCGCTTCCCCGTCGCGCACGTTCTGGACCCCCGCGACAACGATGGATTCTCCCGCTTCGATGCCCTCCACGATTTGCACTTTATCCCGGGTGCGGCGGCCCAGGGTGACCGGGCGGCGGCGGGCTTGGCCGTCTTCGACCACAAAGACCGACGATTCCTGTCCCGGTACGACCGCTACGGAGGGAATGAGGATGACGTTGTCTTCGTTTCCCAGGGCGAGGCGTACCTGGGCGAATGCGCCCGGCAGGAGGCGGCCCTCCGGGTTGTCCACGCTTCCGCGAAGGTGGATGGTGCGGGTGTCGGGGTCGATGCCCGGCTCCCGGGCGTATACCCGGCCGGTAAAACGTTCGTCGCTCCCGGCCAGGGTGACCTCGAACGTGAGGCCCTTCCCGAGCTCGGAAAGGTACCGTTCCGGGACGTTGAAATCGATCTTGAGCGGGTCGATTTTGCGGAGGGTGGCGACCCGGGTATCGGTTTGAACGAGGGAGCCCGGGCTGATTTCGCGCAACCCGATCACGCCGTCGAACGGCGCCCGCAATTCGGTCTTCGCGAGACGCGATTCGATCGAGCGTTTGTTGGCCTCGAGGACACGTCGGCGGTTGTTGGCCTCGTCCAGCAGGCGTTCGGTCGTGCTGCCGTCGCTCACCAGGCGCCGTTGACGCTCTTCCTCCCTCCGGGCGAATTCAAGGTTTGCGTCCACCTGTTCGAGCTCGGCGAGGAACTCCTCGTCATCCAGTTTGACCAGGAGATCACCCCGGCCCACCGGTTCGCCCTCGGCAAAAAGGATTTCGGTCACACGGGCGGTGATTTCGGCTCGAATCTCGGCGGTTTCGTCGGCCCGGAGCGTTCCGGTCAAGCGCAGGGTCCGGTCGAGCGACGACGTTTCCGCGGCGACGACCCGGACGGGGCGGGCCGAGGGTTCCCCGTCCGCGCTCTCCCCGGATTCCGATCCGGGAATCCGGGGCAGGGCGAGGGCTCCCAGGAGTGCGAGCGCGCCCAGAATCCAGGCGCATGGAATCAACCGGCGCTTCATGAAGAATCCGGTACACTCGATTTTTTCCATTCGCAAATCATTTCCGAGAAGTCTTGGTACTGGCGGGTATGAGCGTTTTTTAAAACGTGCCGGCCGGCAATCGCCCGGTTCCCGCGGTTATGGGGTACAAAGCGGCGCGGAAAGGAATGCTTCGGTGCATCCTGCGTCCAAAACGAGGGTGCGGACCCGGGGGCGATGCAACTTTCCGGGTTTTGCGGTGATAGAACCCTTTTGATGACCGATGTTGTTGCAGACGTGTTCCGCGGTGGTTTTTTCGGGCATTTTGTCGAAAAAAACACTATCGAGAACGGAATGGCGCAGTGTGAAGACATGGCTTGCATGAAACGATTGGCGGACGGCGACGACGCGGCGCTGGCCGAAATCGTGAAGCGCTGGCACGGTCCGTTGCTGGGTTTCTTTTACCGTTCCACCGGCTCCCGGGAGGACGCCGAGGATATGGTTCAAAGTGTTATTCTGAAGGTTTACCGGGCGGCGCCCCGCTACGAGCCGAGGGCGCGCTTCTCCACCTTTTTGTTTTTTATCGCCCGCCGCGTGCTGCAGAATCACCGACGCTTTTTTCGCCGAAAGATGCTGGCTTTGATCGCCGCGGAAAAGGTGCCGGAAACCCTGCTGGCGGACGCGGACGACACGCGGCTGCGGGAGATCGAGGATTTTTTCCAGAACGCCCTGGCGGGACTGCCGGAGAGCCAGCGTACGGCCATTCTTCTCCTCAAGCAGCAGGGAATGTCCTACGGAGAGATTGCCGAAACCATGAAAACCACGGAGGCCCGGGTTAAGAGTTTGATCTACCGGGCCCGTCAGAAATTGAAAGGGGACTATGAACGAGCGCACGAATAATCGGGGAAAGGATCCCCGTCACGACGCATTTGACCGGGAGGTGGACCTCTTTCTGGAGACCTCCCCGCTGACGGCGTCCCGGGATTATGTCGGGACGGTTTGCCGGAAGGTGCGGGAGCGGAAGCGTCGCCAGGACCGGGTGTTCCGGGGCGGCGCCTGGGCCGCTGTGGCCATTGCGCTGGGAGCGGCCGCCTGGTTCGGAATCGATGCGACCGACCGGGAGACGGTGGCCGAGGCGGAGGATCCCGAGCTGACCTATTACGCGGAAATTTACCTCATGGAGGAGCTGCTTTACGGGGCCGAGGCCCTGGGCGACGAGGAGGCCCTCGAAACCCTGGACTATTTGCTCGGAGGCTAAAAACGAATCGGTTTTTCACCCGGTCGACGGGTGACGGAGGAAGGGAAATACAATTATGAAAATCACTTGCAGGCAGGGATATCGTTCGTTTGTCGCCGTCTTGATTGCCGGGGCGGTTTTCAGCGGTTGGGTTCTGACCGCCGGCGAAACGGGCAGCGAGCGGGCGGGTGAAGCGGATTCCGGCGAACGGGATCGCCGGGCGGACTCCCGCAGCGGTCACGCCGAGATGCTGGAGCGCCTGCTCGATATGTCGCCGGAACGCCTGGCGCGAACGCGGGTGCTGATCGAGCGTTTGGAGAGGATGGAGGAAGAGGAGCGCGAGGACCTGAAGCGGCGGATCCGCGATTTTCACCGGAAGTCACCCGAGGAAATGCGGAAACTGCGCCAGCGCTGGCGGGAAATGTCGCCGGAGGAAAAGGAGGAGCACCGCCGCAAATTGAGCGAACGGGCCGAACGGCGTGAGGTGGGTGATGGCGACCACGAGAAGGTGGACGAAGCCGCGGAGGAGCGGTTCCGCGAATACTTCCGGCAATTGCCGCGTGAGGAACGCGTCCGGGTCCTGCGCGAATTGCGCGGTGACGCGCGCCGGGGAGGCGGGTAACCCGAGTGGCGCCCGGTTGCCGCCGGTTTCGCCACCGCGGTTTTACCGGGAGCCATTGGGAGCGGTCATGGCCGGGAGCATTATCCGCCGGTCGGGTCGCCGGGATAAAAGATGTCGATCTCAACCCACTCCGCCTCGGCCTCGTCCAGGTCGCCCGTGACCGGCCGGGCCACGATGTCGGCCTCGACGTCCAGGCCCAGGGTCATGGGCAGCGACACGCGGTGGAATTGTGCGCCGGCCCCGGCGTGGACCGCGAAGGCGACGTGATAGGTTTCCCCGGGGCTCAATGACTTGCTGTCGCGCCGATCCGGGGCTTCCAGTGAGCGGGTCAGGTTGACGTGCCAGGCGCCGTCCCGGTATCGGCCGTGCGCGCGGATGGCACCCCGGCTTCCTTCGGGTTTCCGGAGAAGCCGGTGGGGAAGGGCGTCGCCCTCCCGCCACTCGTGGTCGGGGTCGAAGGGAATCGCATTATCCTCGGTGAGGAAATAAGGGTCGTCCTGTCCGTACTCCCGCGCCCGCAGCGCCTCCAGGCGCAGGGCGCGTATCCCCGTTTGTTCCGGGTCGTACATCCTGGCGGGAAGCCCGGTTTCGTCGTCCTGGTTGGTTGTGTACATGGAGCGGCCGGCCGCGCTGTGCCGGTATTCGAGGACGTACCCGTTATCCGCGTACCCCACGGGGTTGGAGCGGTGCGCGCGCCATTGCCAAAGATCGAGAAAAACCCCCTCGTCGCGCAGGCGGTCGAGGTCGCCGGCCGGGAGGACGTTGCCCCAGGTGTCCGGGCCGTAGGCGCCGTCGCGGGATTCAAGGATGAATTTGCGAACGTCGGAGCGCCCCAGCTCTTCGCCCAGATAGGGGTGGTTTCGAACCTCTTCGGGGTCGGCCGCCGTGGCGGTCGAACGCATTCCGGGATGTACGGTGACGTGTCCGCCGCTCTCGGCGAATCCCCCCACCGAGCCGTCGTCCAGCATGACGGATATACGGTCTTCGTAAAGCCCGTCCGGATCGGGGCCTTCCGAGCCGCTTCCGTAGCGCACCCAGTCGCCGTCCTCGTAAACCCAGTATTGATGATACCATGACGGTGTTTCCGTGGGGTAGACGAAACGCAGCTGGATCTCATCCCGGTTGTAAACCGCGGCCACCTTAAGCGTATGGACCAAATCGCCTTCGGGGTGAGGCGGAATGCCGGCCGCCGCCGCACCCGGTAGCAGGCATAACACAAGAAATCCGGCCAGACGCCGGAAGGTGCGGAAATTAACCGGATTGGCATGCACATTGTTTTTCATGAGACAAACTCTACCAGATGCCGAAAGGTTTTCAAGGATCCGGCGCCTGGGGTGGCTTTGCGGTGAAAAAGGGGTTGCCGCCGGAGGTTTGTGAATGATAGGGATCGGGCATTACGCGCCGGTATGAACGACCCGACCCCATGAACTGTCCGTGCTGCCATGCCAAGACCCGGCGCGGAATCCGCCCGGACGGAGAGGAGGGGCCGATTTGCCCCGAGTGCGGCTGGGGATCGGAGGCTCCCCCTGACCCAAGCCCGGAGCCCCCGTCCGGCGCGGGTTTTTATGTTCGGTACGGGCTGATGTGGGTTCTTACCGTGATCGTCGTGGCGGGCCCTTACGTCGGGCTTCGCTGGCTTTTCCTGGAGTTGGGCGAGCTGGGGCCGATGGACGAAGCGCTGCGTAAACTCAATCTGCATTACGGGTGGGTGCTGCTGGTTTACCTGGCGCTTTGCTGGGCGGTCAGTCCCCGGTACGATCGGGGCAATCTCGGCATATTCGGGGGAAATCCGCACAGCCGGTACAACCCCGCGTGGACTCCGGAGCAGCACTACAACCGGTTCATGCATACCCTTTCAATGGTTCTGGTGCCGGGCAAGATCGTGGTCGCGACCCTGGAGATGACCCGGGAGCTCCTCGTATCCCGCCGCTCCTGACCGGGGCGGAATGACGGCCTCCTTCATTTCCTTGCCATGCACGGCAGGGGTGCTTCAGAATGGGGGTTCGTTGCGATCGCGAAGCGGGAGACTTATCCCGGCTCGCGTGAATGCGGACCACTCACCCATCAAAAATTCCATGGCGAATACGGCAAAGCGGCGCAAACCATCAGGCGCGAACGAGTCTTTCCGGGGATTCCCCGAAGGGAAGATGACCCGGCCGCTGAAGGTCACGGTCATCGGCGCCGGAAGCAATTTCACGGCCCGCCTGGTCAACGACATTCTCCGTATCCCGGGCGAGGCGGGCGGGACGGTTGCCCTGGTCGATATCGACCGGTCGCGGCTGGTCATGATGAAACGGGTGATCGAAAAACTGTTCACCCACCTGGGAAAAGACAATTGGACGGTGGTCGCTACGGGAAATCGTCGAAAGGTTCTCAAGGGCACGCACTACCTGATTAATTGTATCGAGGTGAGCGGCCTGGCCTGTGTGCGGTGGGATAACGACATCCCGGCCCGCTACGGTGTGGATCAGTGCATCGGCGACACCATCGGTCCGGGCGGTTTGTTCAAGGCGTTGCGCACCATCCCGGTCTGGCTGGACATCCTCCGCGATGCGGAGGACCTCTGTCCGGAGGCCCTGGTGCTGAACTACACCAATCCCATGAACATGCTCTGCCTGGCGGCCGGCCGCCAAAGTGCCATGGCCGTGGTGGGGCTTTGTCATTCGGTCCAAGGCACCGGCCGCCTGCTGGCAAAACGGGCCGGCGTTCCTTATGAACAAATGACCTGGGAGTGCGCGGGCATCAATCCCCTGGCCTGGTTCACCCGCCTGGAGCACGGGGGCAGGGATCTTTACCCTCTTTTGAAGGAAAAGGCGCGGACCGATCTCGCGGGTAAACCGGCGGACCCGGATGACGCGGGCGACCTGGTGCGGAAGGATATGATGGTGCACTTTGGCGCCTTTATCACCGAGAGCAGCGGTCACTTGTCGGAGTACCTCCCGTATTACCGGAAACGCGCCGACCTGCACGAAAAGTATTGCCGGCCCGGATACGAGGGGGAATCGGGTTTTTACGCCAATAACTGGCCCACCTGGCGGCAGCAGGCGGACGAGCGGCGCAGGGCGATGGTGGGGGACCGGGAAAGCATCGATTGGCCCCGCAGTTACGAGTATGCCGGCGGCATCATTGAGGCCTGTGAGAAGGACCTGCCTTTTCGTGTTCATGGGAATGTGATGAATCGCGACCGCGGCGGCGGGCCGTTGATCGGAAACCTGTCCGCCGACGGGTGCGTCGAGGTCGCCTGCATGGCGGACCGCAGCGGCGTCAACCCCACCCGTCCCGGGCGCCTTCCGCCACAGATGGCGGCGCTGTGCGAGGCCAACATGCGGCTGTTCGATCTCGGGGCGCAGGCGGCGATCGATCGCAGCAAAGAGCTCGCGATTCAGGCCCTTTACCTCGATCCCCTGACCGCCGCGGTTTGTTCGCCGGCGGAAATCAGGAAGATGACCGAAGAACTCTTCGCCGCCGAAGCCGATTTCCTTCCCGGTTACCGGTGAGCCGGGAACCCCGGCCGGTCCCGGGTCCCTTTGAGATTGCTCGCGCCGGGGGTTCCGGGTTGACTCCGGCGGAAAGGATGGGCTCACTTTGGAGCACACCCTTCGCCCGCCGACTGCCGGGCCGTGTCAACACCGAACGAGGAAAACCGTGTCATGAAGCATCTGTTCCTGTTTATTCTATTCCTGTCCGCTGGGGTTGCCGCGCCGGCCGCGGACGGCGTATTGCGCGTGGCCGTATTCGAGGGCGCGGGTGCCGGGGGGCGCGGCATCAGCGCCGTCGGCGCCATCATGGACCGGCTGGTGGATATCGAATACGAGAAGGTGAGCGCGGAGGCCATTCGTTCCGGGGCGTTGAGCGACTTTGACATCGTGGCCTTTACCGGCGGAAGCGGATCGCGGCAGGCGGATTCGCTGGAGGCGGCGGGACAACAGGCCGATATCGAGTTCGTGGAAAACGGCGGCAATTATATCGGGATTTGTGCCGGCGCCTACCTGGCCAGTGACCGGCGCGAGCGGTACCTGGGAATGCTGCCCTATAAGCATTACCTTCCGTGGAGGCTGGGAGGCGGCTACGTCGAGATGGACTTTACCGAGACCGGGCGCGAGGTGCTGGGTGCACCCGGGGACGGCACGGTCCGCGTCCGGTACAACAACGGACCGATCTTTGTCGACGCGGACGGCAACATCCCGGATCTGGAGGCGGCCGGTTTTGACGTGCTGGCTCATTTCCGCACCGCGGTCCGGGAGGGGAGCGAGGTGATGGTTGATATGCCGGCGATCATCGGGGGCTCACACGGCAACGGACGATTTGTCCTGGTTTCGCCGCACCCGGAGACGGCCGGCGACGACTACGCCCATTGGATAATCGAAAACGCCCTCCGTCACCTGGGACCGGCCTCGACGGCGCGCGGGGAGACTATGGCGGGCCGCGATAATTGAGGCCCGCCGGCGCGCGGAGAGAACCGATTCTTGATTTGAACAGGAGCCAGCCATGACCATTGCTTTGTCAACCATTCCGGAATCGCCGCGGATTCTGACCACCACGGTGGGTTCCTATACCATTCCCGACTGGCTCGCCGCGTTGCCGAGCGAACAGGCGGTGATCGACTCCACCCGGGTGATTTTCGACCAGCAGCGGCAGGCCGGTATCGACCTGCCCACGGACGGAGAGCTCTACCGGTTCGACGTCAACCATCCGGATACGAATGGAATGATCGAGTATTTCATTCGACCCATGGCCGGAATCGAAAACGATGTCGGGCGGGCGCACAGCGAGGCTTTTCGGAAAAAAGAGGCCATGGCTTTTCGGCGCAAACCGGCCGGGGGGGTCACCGGACCTATCCGGG
>PXDC01000020.1 GCA_003565135.1 Verrucomicrobiota bacterium | reverse complement strand
GCTGGTCGGCTTGATGGCCACGCTCTCCATGGTCGTCGGCAATCTGGCCGCCCTTACCCAGAAAAGTGTTCGTCGACTTCTCGCGTATTCGGGGATCGGACACGCCGGATTTATCCTGATCGCCCTCATGGCTGCCACGCCACAGGCACTGGGAGCCGTGCTTTTCTATATTATCCTTTACGGTCTGACCACGCTGGGCGCCTTCGGGATCGTCGCCGTTGTTCTGCGCCATCGCGGCGGCGACCGCTTGACGGATTTCGCCGGCTTAAGCCGCGCGACGCCGTTTCTTTCCTTCTGCATGCTGGTGTTTCTCGTTTCCCTCGCGGGTCTGCCTCCCCTGGCCGGCTTCTTCGGCAAATTCTACCTTTTCACCTCGGCCCTGGATACGGGAAACGCCGGAACCGCGCAACCGGGCATGCTCTGGATCGTCGTAATCGCCCTGTTTATGAACGCGGTATCCCTCTACTACTACCTGATCGTGGTCAAAGCGATGTACTTCGGGGAGGAAACCGGCAAGCGGGAACCCATCACCCCATCCCACACCGTCCGTTGGGTAGCCGGAACGCTTGCCGCCGCCACGCTTATCCTCGGCTGTTTCCCCGAACTCCTTCTCCAGCCCATCCATAACGCGATTGCCCACGGGCTTTGAACGGTTCGGCAACACATCGTCCAGTGCCGTCCGCTGAGCTCGACCGCCCCGATCCGAGCGGCTTGCCGGCAAGACACGGCTTGACGCCCCGCGGGATTCGGCTGCAAACTGCTCCCTCCCGCCTCCCGGACACTTTTCTCCGGGCGCAGCGTTTGGCCCAGCCTTGAAAACATGACCGAATAACGCCACACCCAGCTATGAACCGTCTGCTTTCCCTTATTGTCGCCTCGCTTTTCATATCCCAGGTACCCGCTTCGGCCGACGAAGCACCCCTGAAGATTCACTTGATTTCGGGATCGGCCGAGTACCATTCCGAGCCTTCGTTGCGTCAGCTGCAACGGACCCTGGAAGACGACTATCGCGACGTGGTGGTGACCGCATCCTGGGGCCGGGACGCGGGGGATCACCTTCACGGGATCTGCGTCCTGGCCGAAGCGGACCTCATGATTGTTTTCACGCGAAGGATGACCCTCCCGGACGATCAGTTGCAGGTCATTCGCAGTCACGTCGAGGATGAAAAACCGGTCATCGGCATCCGCACCGCCAGTCACGCCTTCCAGGACTACCTGGAAATGGACCCGGAAGTATTCGGGGGGGATTATTCCGGTCACGGCCGCGATGAACCGGTCGCCGTCTCGGTCGCCGAAGGCGCCGACGACCATCCCCTCCTGGCCGGGGTGGCCGCCTGGAACCGTCCGGGAAAAATCTATCACAATCCCGAGCTCGGCCCCAATACGGTCGCCCTGCTTTACGGAACCGGTCAAAACAGCGACATTCACGAACCGCTGGCCTGGACGAACAAATACGGCGAAAACGGCCGGGCCTTTTACACGTCCATGGGCATGCCCGAGGATTTTGCGAACGACCATTTTCGCCACCTGCTCTTCAACGCCATCGAGTGGACAACCGGCCGGGAACTGCGCAAAGCCGACCGGTAAATATCGCGGCCATCCCGCTTTATTCGTATCGCAGCGCCTCGATTACATTCAGGCGGGCCGCGCGCATCGCCGGATAGATTCCCGAGGCTACTCCGATGGTCACGGAAAACAGAAAGCCGGCCACCATCGCAGCCGGAGACAGAACGATACGGAACTGTTCGGCCTCGACAATCTCTCCCAGCATAACGACCAGCCCGACACTGGCCATCATCCCGATCATCCCGCCCACCACGCTGATCACCACCGCCTCGGCCAGGAACTGGATAAATATGTCGCTCCCCCGGGCCCCGACCGCTTTGCGCACACCGATCTCGCGTATCCGCTCATTGATGACGGCCAGCATGACGTTCATAATCCCGATCCCGCCAACCAGTAGCGAAATCCCGGCAACGCCTCCCAGGGCAAAGGTAAAGGAGCGCTCCATGCGACGAAACTCCATCAGTTGCTCCTCCATGGTCGTCACCTCGAAATCCCGGATGCCCCGACGGGTATGGAGCAGCACGTTTCTCACCTGCTCCATGGCGTCTTCCAGAAACGCGACGTCGGCCACCTGAACCGCCAGGCTGTTCAAACGATCGTTCCCATTGAAGCGTTTCATACCGGTGGTCACCGGGATATAGCCCACCCGGTCCTGCCAGCGAAACCATCCGCCGGCATCGTGACCACCCAACGGCTCGAGGACTCCGATAATCCGGTATTGGCGTCCGTGCAGGCTGATTCGTTCGCCGACGGCACCTCCGTCCGGGAAAAACTGTTCGCCCAACCACGATCCGAGGACAACGACGGGCGAAGCGTCGGCAATATCGAGATCGCCGATGAACCGGCCCTCGCGCAGTTGCAGGCGGAGTATCTCCCGGCGGTCGGGAAGGACTCCCCGCAAGGGAGCGGACTCGTTTCTTCCCGCATGGGAATACCGGCGCCACCCCAGGGATACCTCGGGATCGATCCAGGTCACCAGGGGACTTCCCTGCCGGATCGCCTCGACATCACGGAAGGTCAAACCGGGCGACAGGTGGGCGATGTGCAACTGCTCGTCGGGAGGCTCCCGCGGCTCGACCATGAGCCGGGTAATGCCCCCCGTTCGTTCAAAGTAATCGCGGACCTCGCCGATCATACCCTGCACGACACCCACCATCGCCACCAGCGCGGCCACTCCGAGGATAATGCCCGCCATGGAAAGCAGAGAGCGGAACTTGTGCGCCCACACTTCTCCCAACCCATTCACCAGTCCCCCGAAAAATGTAAGGATCCCGTTCATACATCCATCGAGCTGTCCTCGGTGATCCTTCCGTCGTGCATCCGGATTCGCCGCCGGGCGAATCCGGCCACATGTTCGTCATGTGTCACCACGACAATGGTGTGCCCTTCCGCGGCCAGTTCTCCGAACAGCGCCATGATCCGATCAACGTTCTGGCTGTCCAGATTTCCCGTCGGCTCGTCGGCCAGCACCAGAGCGGGAGAGTTGACCAGGGCCCGGGCGATTGCGGCCCGCTGCCGTTCCCCTCCTGAGAGCTGGTTGGGGAGGTGCCGGGCCCGGTGGGTCATGCCCACCCGCTCCAGGGCCACCCGTGCCAGGGACTTGCGGTCACGGATCCCCGAACGCCCGTACACCACCGGAAGCAGGACGTTATCCGTGACCGACAAACGGGGCAGGAGGTTAAACGCCTGAAACACGAACCCGATACGGTTGGCGCGGTACCAGGAACGGCGGGCGCGGCCGATCTGTGATACCTCGCCCCCTTCGAAGCGGAGCCGGCCGGCACTCGGGCTGTCCATGAACCCGAGGATGTGCATGAGTGTGGATTTGCCCGAACCGGAAGGGCCGAGGATCGCGACGAACTCGCCCGGATCGATTCTGAGGCTGACACCGTCGAGCGCCCGGACCGTTTCGTCCCCCATCCGGTAGGTTTTGGTCAGGTTTTCGGATTTAACCAGCGACATGGAACGCCTCCCTCCATAAAACCGCCGGCTCACCCGCCGGCGGGAGCCCGCACGAGGCTGACGGTCTCCCCGGCCCGCAAGCCCGAAACGATTTCCACCCAGCTGCTGTCGTTGATCCCCACCTCGACCGCACGGCGTTCCCGCTCGCCGTCGTCCCCCTGTACGAAGACATACCGTTCGTCCCCTTCCGCAAACACCGCCGACAAACTCACCGCCACCACCTCCTCCGCCCGTCGGGCCACAACCCGCACATTGGCGCTGATTCCCGGACGAATCACCCGCTCCTCCGGCTCGAAGGTGATATCGACCCGGAATACACGGATATTGTCCTGGTTGTAGGCAAACGGATGGATGCGCGAGACGTTTCCCGGTACCGAAAACAAACCCAGCGCGTCGAAGGTCACTTCGGTCGGGCTATCCGGGCCGATCTTCTCAATATCCAGCTCGTTCACCTCCATCCGCACGTAGAGCTCGGACAGGTCGTGAACGGTCATGAGGCGGGTCCCTTCGTTTACCGCTCCCGCCCCGACAATGACCTGCCCCTCGTTCACGTCGAGGTCCGCCACGACACCGCTCTGCGGCGCCCGAATCGTGGTACGGTTGAGATCCTCCTTTACCCGTTCCACCCGTGCCTGCTGAACCTCCACCTGGATACCGGCAAGCTTTTGCTCGATTTCGGCATCGTAGTATTCCTGCTGTTCGACGATCCCTCTCCGGTTGAGGCGCTCCAGGCGTTCGAAGTTGCGAAGAGCACGCTCAAAACGGAGCTCTTCCGCGTTCAACGTCCTTTGGGCCTCGATCAGCTCCTGTTCGAGGGCCGCCCGGTCGAGTTCGACCAATACCTGCCCCCGCTCCACCGTCTCGCCAGGCTCGACGAGGATACTGACAATCCTGGCACTGACCTCGGACCGCACATCGGTCGAGTACCTGGGGTAAACAAAACCACTCGCCTCGATCACATCCTCTATGGTGCGAACCGAAGCCTGAACGCTGGTCCGCGCTACGGCTTCAGCCGGCGCGCCTTCCTCCTTCACCCGCTGAAAGGTCACATACGCCCCGAAAACAAATAGCACCGCCAGAAAGAACGCCAGGAGTTTTCCTTTCATCGATGATGGAATTGACAGTCTCGAACGGGTACAGACAGCATTTCAAGCCTTCGAAGGCAAACGAAATCCGGTCGGCACGACACTGCCAACGGGTCCCCGAACAACTTGGGACGCCCCGGTAAACATTGACCTTTCCGCCGGCGCCCGAACCGGTACAATCACCGCTGCAATGAAAGATTCCGCGACCCCGGGCGCCGCCGCCGATTTTTATCGTTCCATTTACGGCTCGGAATGCGAGGCACTCGCCCGAGCGCCCGGCCGGATTGAGTTTATCGGCAACCACACGGACTACAACGGCGGACGGGTCGCCGGGGCCGCCGTCGACCGCTTCGTCGTCGCCGCCGCCGGCAGGCGATCCGACCGCGCCGTTTGCTTTGCTTCCGCGCTTTCGCCGGAAACCGCATTCCGCGAACTCGGGGACTTCCGCAAATTTTCCGGTGCCCTGGCCTGGGCCAATTATCCCCTCGGCATTTTCTCGGTAATGACGGCTCGCGGCCTTCACGCGAGCTATGGCCTGAACCTCGCGATTGTCTCCGATCTCCCCGCCGGGGCGGGCCTCAGCAGCAGCGCGGCACTGGAAGTTGCCGCCGCCCTGGCCATCGGCCGCGTGTACGGCGAAAACCCGTCGGCGACGGACCTGGTCGCCATCGGGCGCACGGCCGAAAACCGTTTTCTCGGGCTTCCCAGCGGCCCGCTCGACCAATCGGTCTGCGTTCACGGACGGGAAAACCATCTCGTCTTCATCGACTGCAAACATTTGTCCATGGAGTTGGTCCCTCTACCCGGGCCGTACCGTATCGCCATCTTCAATTCAGGTATCAGCCACTCCCTCGTCGACTCCCTTTACGCCCAACGCCACAACGAGTGCGCCGAAGCCCTCCGTTTGTTGCGGGTGATCCATCCGGATCTTGAAAACCTGGTCGACGCCCCGGAACCGGCCCTCGATCACCTTCCCGCCGACACCCCGCCGGCGGTGGCGATGCGCGCCCGCCACGTCATCAGGGAGCATGGCCGCGTCGCGGAAACCCGTGAAGCCCTGCGCTCGGGCGACATGCCGCTAATCGGCCGGCTCCTGCGTGAATCCCACGCAAGTTCGCGGACACTCTTTGAGAACAGTTGTCCCGAACTCGATACCCTGGCCGGTCTGTTGAACGAACATCCGAAGGTCCTGGGGGCACGCCTCAGCGGCGGCGGTTTTGGCGGATCCGTCATGGCCCTGGTTTCCCGGGAATTCGGCGAAACCGATGCCCGGGCCATCGCCGACTGCTACGAGTCCGTTCACGGGGGTCGCCCCGAATTCCTCCACTGCGCGGTGACCGGCGGAGCCGGCCCGGTTTCAACGCGGTAAGCAGGCGGAACCTGCCGCAGAACCGGACGGCGGAATTTACCGGCCCAGGTACAGGTCGCGCCCCCGGGCGAGCGCCTCGATTTTCCGGTCGGCCACCGACCGCTTCAGCATCCAGAACCCGCAGTCCGGATGGATCCAGCGCACACGTCCCTCGCCGACTTTCTTTTCCACCCGTTCCAGCCGTCGCGCGATGGCTTCCGCCGTTTCCACCTGATTGACTTTGACATCGACCATGCCGACCCCGAGGGAAATCGAGGCGTCGATCTGCGCCAGGGCGTCGAGGTCATCCTCCGGCCGGTGCGCCAACTCAAGGACCAGGTGGTTTACGTGCAGGCTGTTAAGAAACGCCACCAACGCCTTCCACGACCCCGATTGAATGGACTGCCCGCCGTAATTGCCGAAGCAGAAATGGACCGCCCGCTCGACCGTGATGGCGTCCAGAACCCGATTCATCGCCTCGGCTGCCAGCGGCCCGTCCTCCGGATTGCCCGGAATATTGGCCTCGTCCACCTGCACGCAGGCACAGGGCAGATCCACGACCTGCGCAGCCAGCACGTCGGCAATGGCCAGGAGCATTTCCCGAAAGTCCCCGTAATGCCGGTCGAGGAGGGTGCGGGCGAGCATATACGGACTGGTCACGGTGAACTTGAAAGGCCCGCCCGCAACCGAACCGGCTCGAATTCAGTCCTCCAACAGATTGAGGCCGCCCTCCCG
>PXDC01000070.1 GCA_003565135.1 Verrucomicrobiota bacterium | reverse complement strand
CTTCCGCCCTCCGCCCTCCGCCTTCCGCTCTCCGCCTTCCGCCCTCCGTCCTCCGCCTTCCGCTCTCCGCCTTCCGCCTCCCGCCGGTTTGCTCCGCGCTTTGATCGATCTTGACCGTCCGGCCGCATCGGCGTATCCTCTTGAACAGAATGAAGCGTGGTACGCGTGGCTTCGGTTGCGTTTGGATGATGCGACCGGCGGAGGAGTTGCCTTCCCGGCTCCGGGTTCCGGAGAGAAAACTCCGGATCGAACCCGGGGCGGCCGGTGGGTCGTTCGCGGGCGGGGAGTTCGGCGCGGGTGGCGGTGGGGTTTCCCCGGCGTCGCCTTTGTTTCGGGCCGGCCCGGGGGACCGGGGCCGATGAAAGGAAAACGGATTCCCGAGCGAATGCGACGCCGTTATCGCGAGAAGTTTGCCTCGCTCGATGACATTTTCGGCAACATCCGGCGCGGCAACCGGATCTTTGTCGGGACCGGCTGCGGGGAACCGCGGCACCTGGTCAACTCGCTGGCATCGTATATCGATGCCCACCCGAAAGCCTTTTTCGGCGCGGAGATCTTTCATGTCTGGTCGTTGGGCGTTGCCCCCTACGCCGACTCGCGCTTCAGGGACAACTTCCGCCACAATTCGTTCTTCGTGGCCGATGCCACCCGCGCCGCCGTCAATCAGGGCGCCGCCGACTATACCCCGGTCTTTTTGTCCAACGTGCCGCGGCTGTTTGCGAATAAACTCGTACCCATCGATATCGCCCTTGTTCAGACCTCGCTTCCCGACGCCCACGGTTACATGAGCCTGGGGATCAGTATCGATATCGTGAAATCGGCGGTGGAGCATGCGTCGCTGGTCATCGCGCAGATAAACCGGGAAATGCCGCGGGTGCTCGGCGATACCTTTGTGCATTTCGACGATCTCGATTTTGTGGTGCCTTATGATGAACCCCTGTTTGAGATCAAGGAGCCGGCGCCGACGCCGGTTTCGGACAAAATCGGCGAGTATATCGCGCGCCTGGTCCAGGACGGTGACACCATTCAGGTCGGTTACGGCAACATTCCGAACGGGGTCCTGCGCAATCTCAACAAGAAGAACGACCTGGGCGTCCACAGCGAATTGCTCACTTCCGGAATCATGGATCTCATGAAGAAGGGGGTCGTCAACAACCGGTTGAAATCGCTTAACCGCGGCAAAACAGTGGCCTCGTTCTGCATGGCGGATCGGGCCACCTACGGGATGATCGATGACAATCCCGCCATCGAGTTTCGGCGTATCGATTATACAAACGATCCGCTCGTCATTGCGCGGCAGCGGAACATGACCGCGATCAACAGCGCGCTCGAGATCGACCTGACCGGCCAGGTTTCGGCGGAGTCGGTGCGCGGGACCTTTTTCAGCGGGGTGGGCGGGCAAACCGATTTCATGCGCGGCGCCCATCTCGCCCCCGGGGGAAAAACGATTCTGGCGCTCCCGTCCACCGCGGATGACGGGACGGTTTCCCGTATCGTCCCCGCGCTTCAGAGCGGTTCCGGCGTTACCCTGCACCGAGGGGATCTGCAGTACGTGGTGAGTGAGTTCGGGATCGCCTACCTGCACGGCAAGAATATCAGGGAGCGGGCCATGGAGCTGATCTCCATCGCCCACCCGGACTTCCGCGCGGAGCTCATCCGTGAAGCCAAGAAACGAAACCTGATCTACCGTGACCAGGCATTCATCGGCGGAAGGAAGGGAAGGTATCCGGAAGAGTTGGAACGTTTCCGCCACTTAACCCGGAGCGGGCTGGATATAAAGTTGCGCCCGGTGAATATCAACGATGAGCCGCTGATCAAGGACATCCTCTACGCCCTGTCCGACAAGAGTCTCTACCGTCGCTTTATCTCGGTGCGGAAGGATATCCCGCACGAACGTCTCCAGGATTTTGTCGTCATCGATTATACCAGTGAAATGGTCCTGCTGGCCACGGAGGGCGGGGAAGAGAACGAACGGATACTGGGAATGGGGCAGTACGGGATCGATGAATCCAGTCACACCGCCGACGTGGCCCTGGTCGTCCGGGACGAGTACCACAACCGCGGAATCGGAACCGCGTTACTGGAGTACCTTTACGAACTCGCGAGAAAACGCGGCCTGCACGGATTTACCGCCGAAGTCATCATTGAAAACGATCCCATGCTGCGGGTTTTTGAGAAAATGGGTTTCGATATTGAAAAGCGAAAGGAAGAGGGTGTCTACGAAATGAAGATGGCCTTCAAGTGACGGGGAACATGAAAAATAATGAATGCTGAAGCCGACGGTATCGGAAAACTCTTTCGGCCGCGTTCCGTCGCCGTGGTCGGGGCCAGTTCGGATCCGAAGAAAATCGGGTCCAAGATCCTCCACAATATCACGGACGGGGGGTTTACCGGCGCCGTTTACCCGGTAAACCCGAAGGGGGGAACGGTGGGGTCGCTGCCGGTGTTTCCCGGCGTTGCCGCCATTCCGGATGAGGTCGACGTGGCGGTGATCGCCGTTCCGGCCCGGGGTGTGATGAACGTGGTCCGGGACTGCTGCCAGGCCGGTGTTCGGTTCGCCTTGATTGTGGCCTCGGGTTTTTCCGAGATCGGGCGACGGGAAGAGGAGCGGGAGATTGCGGCCTACGCCCGGGAGCGGCACCTGCGGATTCTCGGGCCGAATATGTTCGGGATGTACACGGCCGCCGTTTCCCTCAACGCCACCTTCGGCCCGCCGCGGATTCGACCGGGAGGCGTGGCGATCATTTCCCAGAGCGGCGCCCTCGGGCTTTCCATGATCGGACGAACCGCCCTGGAGAACCTCGGACTGTCCACCATCGTGTCGCTCGGGAACAAGGTGGACGTGACCGAGGTGGAACTGCTCGATTATCTCGGCGAGGATGCGGGTACCGAGGTGATCCTGATTTATCTTGAGGGGGTTCGGGACGGGGAGTCGTTTCTGCGCGCGCTGCGCCGGGTGGGGCGGCGAAAACCGGTCGTGTTGATCAAATCGGGCCGCTCCGACCGGGGCGCCGCGGCCGCCGCCTCCCATACCGGTTCCCTGGCCGGGTCCGACCGTGTTTTTGATCATTTGATCCGGCAGGCCGGCGCGCTCCGGGCCGAAAGTATCGCCGAGGCGTTTGATTATTGCCGGTTCCTCTCTTCGGTTCCGCTGAAGCCTTGTCACAATACGTTGATTGTCACCAACGGCGGCGGGATCGGGGTCCTGGCGACCGATGCGGCCGAGAAATACGGGCTTCCCCTGTACGATGACGTCCCCGTCCTGAAGGCCACCTTCGGTCCCGGGATTCCCGAATACGGGTCGGCCCGGAATCCCCTGGACCTGACCGGCGAGGCCGGTCCGGCGGACTACGAACGTGCGTTGACCGCGGCCCTTACGCTTCCCGACGTCGGGGCGGTCATCGCTTTGTACTGCGAGACCGCGGTGTTTGACGCCGATGCGCTCGCGGGCATTTTCGCGCGCTGTTTCGAGGCCTACGGGAAAGCCGGCCGGCCCATCGTTTTTTCCACCATGGGCGGCGAGCAAACCGAAGTGGCGGCTTCGCGCCTCCGCGAATCCCGGATTCCCGTTTTTTCCGATGTTTACGCGGCGGTCCGTTGCATGGGTGCGCTGCACCGTTACGGTTCCGGACGCCGGGTGCCGGCGGAACAGACCGATAGCCCGGGAATTCCGGCGGAGGCGGTGGAAAGGATCGCGGGAGGCGCCCGCGCCGGGGAACGTTATTTTCTTTTGGCCGATGAAGCCGCCGCGGTCCTCGATGCGGCGGCCATCCCCCTGCCGGGTCGGAAGGTCGCCCGAACGGCCGGAGATGCGATTGCGGCGGCCGCTTCCGTCGGCTACCCGGTCGCCCTGAAGATTGTCTCCCGGGACGTTCTTCACAAATCGGATGTCGGCGGGGTCGCCCTGGGTATTCAGGATGAGAAGGAATTGATCGATGGTTACGAAGGCGTGGTCGGGAACGTGCGGCGCCGGCATCCGGGGGCCGACATCCTGGGCGTGGAGGTGTCCGCCATGGCGGTTCCGGGATTGGAGTTGATCGTGGGCGCCCGGCGCGATCGTACTTTCGGTCCGGTGGTGATGGCGGGGCTGGGAGGGGTTTACGTCGAGGTGCTGCGCGATGTGGTTTTTGCGGCGGCGCCGCTGAGCGACCGGGAAGCCTTTGCCATGCTGCAACAGCTCCGCTGTTTCCCGCTTTTGCTGGGTGTGCGTGGTGAGGACCGGAAGGATGTGGAGGCGCTTGTCGAGGTGTTACGGAAACTGGGGGAGATCGTCGCGCACTGCGAAAGCATTGCCGATATTGAGATCAATCCTCTTTTTGTCTACGACGAGGGAGAGGGGGTCCTGGCGGTCGACGCCCGGATCCTGCTGTCTCCGGAAAATACGGAGGAATGATTTATGAAAAAGATTGTCATCGGTTCCGTCCGCCCGAATGCGGGTAAAACCAGTCTTGTACTCGGGGTGGGAGGGCATCCCGACAGGCGAATCGGGTACCTCAAGCCATTGGGGGACCGGCCCGTGTACAAAAAGAAACGTCTGTGGGATACCGACGTGTCGTTGATGACCCGCGTTCTCGACCTGCATGAGTCGCCCGAGATCATGACCCTCGGATTCGACCACTCGAAACTGCGCTTCAAGTACGACCAGCGGGAGTTGACCCGGCACCTCAATGAGATGGTGGACGCCGCCGGCGCGGAAAAAGATGCGGTCATTCTCGAAGCCGGCTCCGAGTTGTCCTCCGGTGCGTCGCTCGGGCTCGATCCGTTCTCCCTCGCCACCCGGGTGGAGGCGGAATGTTTTATTGTGGTTTCCGGTACCGCGGAGGAGGTGGTGGATCAGGCCTGTTTTCTGGCGTCCCTTACCCGGTTTCCGGACTCGCGTTTCGGCGGGGTGGTCTTCAATCGCGTCGCCGATCCGGACGAGTTTCGCAAAGAGTTTCTGCCCCTTGTCGAGGAGAGCGGCGTGCGCGTGGCCGGAATCCTGGCGGACGCGCCCGTAGTCCGCTCGCTGACGATCCCGTACCTGGAGGAAAACCTGTTCCTCAAACCCCTGGTTAATCAAAAGCCGTCGGGGGGCGAGGTGGCGTGTGTCTTCCTTGGAGCCATGTCGGTGAGCGAGGCCCGGAAACAGCCCGCTTTTCAGTCGCGATCGAAACTGGTCATCACCAGCGGCGATCATTCCGACCTGGTGCTGGCGGCGATCGAAAGCGGATCGGCCGGAATTCTCCTGGCCGACGGTATTTCACCGGGCGCCGATATTACCGCCCGCGCCGGCGAGAAACGTATCCCGTTGTTCCTGTCGGCCTGCGATCTTTACGAACTCGCGCGGCAGGTCGAGCGCCTCACGCCGTTGCCCGGACCCGACGACCGTGTTCGCATGCGGACGCTGCGCGATCTCGTGGCCAAGGGGGTCGATTTCGGGTTTTGATAAAGCCGGGCGACCTAACCGTTCCTTCTCATAATCGCCGTTTCCGTCGTCCGCGCCGTTTCCGGCGCCGGGCGTAAAATAAAGGTTAAAGGAGGGTTGCGGACGCTATTGCGCTGGATCTTTCCGCCGTTCCGTGATTTATTTCGAGGTGTGGTTACTGGATGCTTTTTCCTCCGTTAAGCGGAGGTTTTTCGGGTAGCCCATGGGCGGGCCGTTTAGGGGTAGGCGGCCCGCCTTTCTTTTCCCCGGGCCGGCTGCCGGGCCAACATCGCCACGGCGGCTTGTGCGATTCCGCGTTCGCGCAAAACCCATCTATACTGTCCGGCATCCCGTTTTTCGCAAACAGCGGCACTCCCGTGGTTGTGGCGACCGGGTTTATCCCGGGAGATCCGGGGACCCGGAGAATCGGGGGATAAACCCCCTCGCTACGAAGCGATCCGAAAACGTGGCGACGGGGAGGGGAGTTTATAATGAGGTTTTGAAAATGGACGTAATTTTTCAAGACCTCATGGAAACAAGAACCTACCATTTGCCGGAACGCGTTTGCCACGTCAGGGGTTACCCTGATGTGGCGGTTGTTCTGTCAGGCGTCGTTTGCGGCTTTCACCCCGGTCGTGTAAGCTTCGCCCATGCGTGAATTCCATTGCCAGCAGCAACTCCCGGTAAGCCTGGAAAAGGCCTGGGCGTTTTTGTCCGATCCGCGAAACCTGAAGGTGATCACCCCGCCGTCGATGGGGTTCGAGGTCACCTCATCGGCGCTCCCGGAGAACATCTATCCCGGACTGATTATCAGCTACCGGGTGCGCCCGCTTTTCGGAGTGCCGCTCAACTGGGTTACCGAGATCACCCACATCAACGAACCGTTCTACTTTGTGGATGAACAGCGCTTCGGTCCCTACGCTTTCTGGCATCACAAACACTTCCTCCGGGAGACCGAAAGGGGCGTGGAAATGGAGGACCTGGTTCATTTCAAGATGCCCGGAGGCAAGGCGGGCGATCTTTTGGTCCCCCTGATCGTTTTGCCCAAACTTCGCCGGATCTTCGAGTTCCGCCGGGAAAAGCTGGAAACCCTATTCGGTTCACCCTGAGTACCGCGCCACGTCCGCCAGCGCCTTCAATCCGTACCGCGCCGCTTCCGCCAGCGCCTTTCCCGCGTAGCTTCAGCTAGTGTCCTGCGAGTGAAGAACGTTTAATTAAAGTGTCTCGCACCTTTTCCAGAATCGTATCAGCATCAGCAACCCATTTAAAAGGGGCCGGTGCGTCGTTGTTCATCGCAATG
>PXDC01000469.1 GCA_003565135.1 Verrucomicrobiota bacterium | reverse complement strand
TTGCTCGTCAGCCACAGTTTTTGGGACAAAAAAGCAATGCCGTCTTTACAACTATGAATATGCTTCTCAGGTATCATTATACTTATGATGAAGCCTATATTAAAAAGGTTTATCCATACTTATCGGCTGTTGCAGATTTCTGGGAAGACTATCTGCAATTTGAAAATGGCAGGTATGTAATTTACGACGATAGTTTTAGTGAAGTTGGTCCCTGGCAGGGCAAAGGATGGGAAGAAGGATATGGTGATTTTAATTCAATCCTTTCACTTGGTTTACTAAAAGTGTTTTTTAAGGCCATGATTGAAATTGGACAGGATTTGAATGTGGAAACATACAAACAGGAAAAATGGAAGCATATTTATACAAATCTGAGTGATTTTCCTTTGCATGAAGAAAATGGGAGGAGGCGATTCCGGGCCTGTGAGGGAGGAAACGGAAGTGCAAGGGATATCGTCGGATTGAATAAAATCATGGCACATGGATTGATTCTTTTTGCAACAAATATTGGTTTGAGTTCTGATAGTGAAAAGTTGAAAATTATTCTTGATGACATGAAAGAATGGGATGATTCAGAATGGTTGAACCACGGGATCCATACACATTTCAATGCTGCAGCACGGGTAGGTTATAATCCTGATTCACTCATGGTTAAAGCAAAAAGGAAAATTAAAAAAGATTCCTATCCCAATCTGTGGATTTATGCCGGTGGCGGGGGCATTGAAACCTGCAGCGGCATTCCCGGCATGATCAATGAGATGATGCTGTCGAGTCACGAAGATATTATCCGTATTTTTCCCGTGTTTCCTTCAGATCAAAAAGCTTCTTTTTACAGGCTGAGGACATCAGGGGCATTCCTTTTTTCAAGCGCGATTGAAAACGGCAGGGTTAAATATGCTGTTTTAGAAAGTGAAAAGGGAAGAGATTGCAACATTCTCAATCCATGGCCCGGTAAAACAGTGATTATTTTTCGGGACGGAAAAGAAATTAAAGCCCCGTCAGGGGAAATTTTAAAGTTTGATACTGAACCTGGTGAGAAATTCATTATAGCTCCTGAAGGAACAGATTTTAAAGAAATCAGTGCAACCGGTGGTAAAATATGAGAACAGCTTATAAAAGGGTAATGAGTAACTGAAACCTCCTTAAAATTAACAGGGATGTAAATGTTTCTGAAGAGTATTGTTTTACAGGGTTCGATACCTATAAGAAAGTAATAGATTCAGATGTTGATGTAAGCATATGTACCCCCCCATATTAGTCCAAAACACTTTGAAGCTGCCATACAGGCAAGGAAACAAGCGTTTATCGAAATACCTGTTGGTGTTGACCCTGCTGGGGTGCGCTCTGTTATCGCAAGGGGTAGGATGGCAGAGTCGGCCGGACTTATGTTGTTGCCGGAATTCAGAGAAGGCATTCGCGTGATTATGTAAAAAACCTTTGAAATGGTTAAAAACGGAGCAATAGGAGATATTGTATCTGCTAATTGCTACTTTAACTTGGCCGGCGCGCTTTGGCATATCAAAAGACAACGGGATGGACAGATATTGAAGCAATGCTGCGTGACTGGATTAAGAAAACGGGTATAGTGATCCCTAATTAATTTGATAATGAAGAAATTAAATATGCTCCCGATTTAAATTTATATACCAAGTAATCATCTTCATTTCTCAGATAAGTTACTTCCTGACCGGAGATTTTTTTATTCCCTGAAATGGCTGAAATATTAATTTCCCCGGCAGGTATAAAAACAGTTGCCGAACTGTTTGCAGGTATATTGATTTCCCATTGAAATGATTCATTATTATTTTCCCATTTACTGCTAATCATTCCATACATTGATCGCATATCAGCTTTTACCCAGTCTAATGATTCAGGAGGTTGCGTCTTTAAAATAAAGTGTTTAAACCCGGGGGTCTGAGGATCAGGTTGGATACCGGCTAATGATTCATGGAACCATGCCGAGAAACCGGCCTGCATGAGATGGTTAAGGGAGCGATCCCATTCAATTCCCGAGTCCCATTCCCATTGCCTTTCCGGCCAGGTGTTCAGACCTGAGTTAATAATATACGCCTGACTGGGGAATGTTGACACTGTTAAAATGTGCATAGCAAGAGAATTATACCCTAGATCATTCAGTACAGTGTATATATGCCTTAGCCCGAAAATTCCTGATGTATGGTGCCCATTATGGGTTACCTCAATATCATATTTTAAACTTTCAGCAACTTTTTTCCTGATCTCCCCGGGTACCATTCCGTATTTAAAGGCAAGAACTGTTGCTGTCTGACTTCCATACCATTTATAAGGGGTACTGTCAATTGGCACAAGAAATTGTGCATTAAAGGCTTCTTTTATTTTTTCAGCTTCTTTGTTTGCCCATTCGGAATAAGAGGGATCATTCAGCCTTATAGCCATAAACTCCATGATTTTAAAAGTCTTATATAAAAAAGCGGTACTGGATATGTATGGATGACAAAGCATAGCAGAAGGATTGTCCCTCCTGTCCCATAACGGGGGACACCAGTCCCCGAGACCATTTTCAATTATCCCATGCTCATTGATATAAGTCGTCATATATGAAATAAATTCTTTAATATGGGCATAATTATTCATAAAAGGCTTTATATCCCCATAATAATTATACATATACCAGGGTAACATTACTATGGCAACTCCCCAGTCCATAGTGGCATTCCCCCCCAATCTTTTTCCGGGTGCCACCATAGTCGGTACAAGACGATTATCCGGGTTTCCCCTACCTAGTGTACTGATAATATCATTAATGAATTTATCAAAAAATAACGCCATATCGAAATTATAAATACAAGCTTCAGCAGAAATATGGGCATCACCAAGCCATCCGCACTTCTCACGATGGGGACAATCTTCGGGTAAACCATGGATATTCCCCTTTATAGTATTAATACTCACTTCATGCATTTTATTCAGCATCGGATCGGAACTACTGAATTTTCCGGTTTCTTCGACATCTGAATATACCCATACTGCTTCTATTGAGTTGTTATCTGGTTTTTTCGTCAGTCCGGATATTTCAGCAAACTGAAAACCATGGTAGGTGAATCGGGGCTCCCACTCTTCTTTTTCCTGACCATTACATATATAAACATCAATTTGCTCTACGCCGGTAGCAAAATGTCCGGTTGAATATGTATCTAGTTCTTTCCCATCCCGGGTAAGCGCTTCAGCCATTCTTATTTGAATCACTGTGCCAGGTTCTTCTGAAACTTTAATTTTAACCCAGCCCGAAATATTCTGACCAAAATCAACTATCCACTTATTACCGGACAAGAAAATATCTACGGGCTTTAAGGTTTCTTTTTTGCGGATTGGAGGTAATTTTTGTGCTGCCAGTCGGGCAGTGGGAGCATTACCGATTTTGGCATCCAGCCATAAAGAATCATTAAATCCGGGTAAATCCCATCCAGGAATTTCATAGCGTGCATCATATGTTTCCCCTGCAAACACATTGTTGAAAACAATAGGCCCGCAGGCAGCTTTCCATCTTTCGTCTGTTATTATTTCCTGTATTGTACCATCTTCATATTCCAGTCTGAACAAAGCTTTTAGACGGGGAGTACCATAATCCAGGGCTGTAGGATGGAATGCAACATTCTGACCATAAAAACCATTGCCCAAAACCACGCCAATTGCATTGGATCCTTCAGAAAGTTGGCCGCTAATATCATGAATAACATACTTGGAGTAAACATCGTAAGTAGTTTGTGCAGGATCTAATACCTGATCACCTGTCTTTTCTCCGTTAAGGTATAATTCATAATATCCCAATCCGGATATATAGGCGCGTGCCGATTTCAGATTTGGCCTCACATTCATCTCTTTACGGAACAAAGGGGAAGGATATGAGGTTGTTACCAAAGCTTCCTGCATTCTTTCCGTTTTCATCTCCCTGAAGCGATAATTTGATCCCCTTGTATCGGATTCCAGTGTAATCCATTTAGCTTCTCCCCAATCTTCATCATTTAATAATCCTGTTTCAAATACTGATGGAGCGGACCATTCTGTTGGCAAACTATCCTTGTCCCAGATCATTACCTTCCACCAGTATTTAGTTGCTGACTTTAAAGGTTTGCCCTGGTAACTTACAAATACACTTTGATTGCCTGGCACTACTTTACTATCCCAAACATTAGCTCTTTTGGGGGTAAGTAAAGCCAAATCATCTGCTACAAGAATTCGGTAAGAGGTTTGTTTCTGACCGTTAATACCTGATTTTAGCATCCAGCTAAACCTTGGATTCTCAACCTCAATGCCCAAAGGTGAATGATTATATTCACATGTGAGATTTGTAATTTTTACTTCCGAGTTATGACTCATGAGCTTATTACATCCCAGGGATATGCATGTCAGGACAAGTGTAAAACAAAAAAAGGATATTGCTTTGTAATAGGTAATCATGCTTGTAAATATTTAATGATGAGTTCAGTTTAAAAACCATTAAAATTCAAAAGCCGTATAATTGGCTTATTTGAAAAATATTTCTTGCAATTCCGGCATTAAACGCGAAGATACTTGTTGCCTCTGACCGCCGTTGTTAGCTTTTCGGCAAAGGTTCTGATCGCTGATCAATCCAATTTAGACATCAATTATTTTACTGAACGACAAAAATACTGGTCCCATTATTCCGGATTTAATCAATTCCGACTCTTTATTATAATGACCTTTTGAATTTGACCAGGTATAAGTGCGGCCATCCTTAACGTTTAAATCACCTATAACCCTGTTTGGCCATAAATTAGCTACCTCAACAATCAGGATATTCTTGCCAGGTTTTAAGTAACTTGAAATTTCCATTATATATGGAGGTTTCCAAAGAGCACCAACCCATTTACCATTCAGACACAAACGGGCTGTTTCCATCACTTCACCCAGGTCAAGATTGATTTTATAATCCGGTTTAAGGAGCACCTTGTCTATAATGAGCTCTTTTTCATACAGTGCCTTCCCGGAGAAATATTTAATCCCTTCTTCCGGCCTTTCTGTCCATGAAACAAGGGTGTCAAAAACTACATCACCCGGCCCTCCCCAATTTTCATCAAAAGATACTTTCCACGGGCCCTTTAACCCAATCGAATCTGGTATTAAACCTGTTTCAAATTCAAATGGTTCCTTTTTGCTGTATTTAATACGGTATTTACCTGCTTTTGCGATTTCAATTTTACTTCCATTTATTGAGTACCTTCCCAAATAAGGAGTGCCACTATAATAGATTTTCGTAATGTGATCATCAACCTTGGATTTCTTAAATACCACGAAAACGGATGATTTAGATTCCAGCCTGAGAGGGATTAAAGTTGAAAACCTTTCCTGTTCAAAAGGAATATTAGTAGCAATTGTACCTTTCTCAGGATCCCATAATTCAGGCACTTTGTCAGTGATCCTGAACTTACAAGTAGTATTAACCGGATACGATTCCTGATTGGATATGAAATAAATATCCTTATTTGTTGTCTTTCTATGAATAAAGTCCAATGAATCACTATCCTGGCTTGTAACGCATTCAAAATCAGGGATAATTATATTTGTTAACACTTCCTTTATTGGTTTGCCGAAAATAACTTTTCCCTTACCATAAAGGTTTTCAATACTATCACTATTACCATTTTCTCCCCAGACTTCATCTGCTATTCTTTTTACTGCACTATCGCACTGAGGGTAGTTCGACAGACTTGGCGAATTTATGGGTTTTGGTCCGTAAACTATTGCACCAGCGTGAACCAGCTCCTTGATTTTAGAAAGAAGTTCAGGAGTATTCTGAACATTGTCAGGAAGTACCAATAGCCGGTATGAAGCTCTATTAGGTAATACCAGTTTATGATCTTTTACTGCCAATCTGTTAAGTATGGTATTCCGATCGCAACCATCAAATTTATATCCCTTGGGAATATAAGAAAGCACATCATTACCATAGACATGATTTAATTCAGTTGATACGCCTTCACCATAGAATAAAAGTACATCACCAACAAAATCTCCCTGCTGAAGCAAATATTGTGATCTCTGCAAGTATTTAAAATACCCGCCGGCATGATCCCACCATGGCATTTTACGATTAAAAGCAATACCCCAGGGATTCATCCCCCATCCGGGATAGGTTTCATCAGCCTGGTGACCATAGGAATGAAACTTGAACCAGTTAATGCCCCAGCAAAATGCCTGATCACCGTCGGTTTTAAGTTTGGCGGGAGATTTTTGCCAATTTCCGGTAGGACTTGTAAAAGCTTCGGCCGATATTACCTTTTTGTCATATAAATGAGCGCCCGAAACAGCATCCATAAATGAACCATTTGGTTTAAAAGGTTTTACCCAGAATTCTGTCATCGGAATGTCAACCATTGACGAGTAATAGACAGGATCTTTCATCGCTTGCTGAGCACCAGCTGCTTCAGCTTCAAACTTCAGACCAATCTGATGACAAAGCTTTGAAAATTCATTATAATGGTTCTCTGCAATCAGATCGGAAATGGTTCTTCTGAAGTCCCACAGAAAGCGATATGAAATTTCATCATCACCGACCAATTCACCTGAGATAACCGGCAAAAAGCTATGTATAGAATAGCCTCTGCGTTTCTCAAATTCTTCAGGAAAGTTATTTGTCCAATTCTGATATAAAGCCTCCCAGCTGTCCATTAAAATTGAACGAATAACCCCTCCGATGTATTTTTCACGACCCTTTAGCAGTACTTTCTTCATCCCTTCAAAGTACGCGC
>PXDC01000389.1 GCA_003565135.1 Verrucomicrobiota bacterium | reverse complement strand
GGGGCAACCACTACGCGCTGGCCATCAACAACGAGGGTTTGGTGCGGGCCACCACGGTGGAGTCGGACGGGGGCCGGATCTTCCTGCGGGCGGATTCGGGAGAGGTGCGGTCGAGCGGTACGGTGGACGCCTCGGGCGACCGCGGCGGCCGGGTGGAACTTGCGGGCGACCGGGTTGACATCCGCGACGGGGGCGTCGTCGACGCCTCAGGCACGCCGACGGCAACGCGGGGACGTATCGATGTGAGCGGCGGCAACCTCCTTTTGCACGGTACCGTGACGTCGCAGGGCGACATGACCTTCGAAGCCGCCGAAAATATAGCGATCGGCCCGGGCGGCGTGGTTGATAACTCGGGAGGCGGGGCCCTGACCCTGTTTGTGGTCGACCAGGCGCATCCCGACCGTCCCGGCACGGGAGAGGGTGCGTTCGATAACCGCGGCCAGGTGCTTCCGGGGAATGATCTGGCGGTTTTCGCGGGGGATCCCCGCAACGTTTCCCTCGGTAACCTGGAGAGCGCGGTCGACCGGGTCGTTTTTGATACCTGGTTCGGCGAAACGAAAGGTCTCGAGGGCCGGACCGTCTATTTTAAACGGGTCGAACCCCTGACCGACCGCTCCGTCATGCCGCCGTACGACCTGTTCGACCGTTTTTCGGGGATTTACGATGCGCCCGGGTTACAAATTCCTCCGACAAGAACGCGTTACCGCGCCGATCCCGAAGGGGACCCACCCGCGCCTGTTTTGCTCGAACCCGGACGGCTGGGGGAAACCGGACTCCGGAGCGGGCAGGTGTTCGGTGGTAACTGATGCCTTTAATTGATTTGAGCCACCTATCCAGACGACAAACGATGAGGGTCTCCAACCTATGCCGCTTTCTGGGAGCATTCCTGTTGAGCGCGGCCGCAATGAGTGCGCAGAGTGATGACGGGATTCTCCCCCGGCCACCGGCGGTTGGGGAGGACAGGCCGGAAATCCCGTTCGAAATGCCCGGGACCGACCGTGAGGACGACCGGGATCCACAGGTGCTCATCGAAGAACTGAGGGGGCTGGTCATCCGTCCCGCCCTCGCTGAAGAACGTCGGGATCTCCCCGCGGACGCCTCCGGCATTGTTTACATCACGGAACTTCCGCTTCTGAATACCCTCGAGTTTCGACGGCGGGCGCGGTCCTATCTCGGGGCACCGCTGACGACGGAATCCCTGGATGACCTTCTGCGGGAAATCATCATTTATTACCGCAATCACGGACGCCCGGTGGTCGACGTTTTTGTGCCGGAACAGGATGTGACGAACGGGCACCTCGTGGTCGAGGTGCTGGAAGCTCGCGTGGGACAGGTCAGGGTGGTCGGCAACCGGTGGTTTCGGCGCACGATTTTTACCGGTAAAAGCCGTTTTCAGCGGGGCGACCGGATCCATTCCCTTACGCTTCAGGAGGACCTCGACTGGATGAACCGGAATCCGTTCCGGCGGGTGGAAGCGGTTTATGCTCCCGGAGAGGAACCGGGGGAAACCGACCTGGTTTTTGACGTCGAAGACCGGTTCCCGTTCCGCGTCTACGGGGGATTCGAAAACAGTGGCAATCGTATCACCGGGGAAGAGCGTTTTCTCGCCGGGTTCAACTGGGGCCACGCCTTTGCCATGGACCATGAGCTCAATTACCAGTTTACCACCGGCCGCTACCTGGATCGCGTTCACGCCCATTCCGCCAGTTACGTTATCCCGCTTCCGTCGCGGCACGAGTTGACCTTGTTCGGTAACTACATCGAATCGGACGTTGAACTGGATTCAAATCTCGAGCTCGAGGGCGAGTCTTTTCAGCTCAGCGGCCGGTACGCCATTTTTCTCATGGGGTGGGAACGGCCCTCGCTGGGACTGAATTACGCCCACGAATTTACCTGGGGGGCCGACTTTAAGCGGGCGGATAACTCGCTGGAGTTCGGCGACTTCAATGTTTACAATACGGCCACCGAGGTGATTCAGGGATTGGGGCGGTACAGTGGCACGTTGCGGGATCCCTTCGGGCAGACCGGTATTCACGCCAGCCTGTTTTACAGTCCGGGCAACTTTATATCCCGCCGGAATCGCGATCGCTGGTTCGAGGAGGCGCGGGCCGGGGCGGAGTCCGGTTATTATTATACCCGGCTCGGCCTGGAGCGCAAAACCCGGCTTCCCGGCCGCTTTTCACTCCGAAAAAGCGGCCTTTACCAGTACGCCGACGGCCGGCTCCTCGCCAGCGAACAGCTCGGGGTCGGGGGGCATGCCAGTGTCCGCGGTTACGAGGAACGGGCCGCGGCCGGCGACGACGGGTACCTCCTCAGCGCCGAACTGCGGACCCCCGAATTCAATTTTAACGAAATCGCCCGGATAGGCTGGGCCGGCCGGGACCGGTGGCAGCTCCTCGGTTTCCTCGACTACGGAGTGGCCGAAATCAAGGATCCCGGCGCCGGTGAACATCGCCGCAGGCATTTGCTGGGGGCCGGTCCGGGAATGAGGGTCCGGGTGGACGATCACTTCTTTCTCCGCTTCGACTACGGTTGGCAGATCCGGGATGACGCGGTGGACAACGATTCCCGGGACCACCGGGCCCACGCTGCCGTTATTCTGAGTTATTAGATCTCCCCCGGGTCCGTCCGCGGTATTGCCGGGCTTCGAAGCGATGCGGGCGACCAGCCCGCTTGCCGGGGCCGGGTCGTTTTATTCCCCAATGCCGTTTCCGGCCTCGCTCACCCAGGGTCGGACGCTTCCGGTTTTTTCAGGTTGCCTTATTAACGGCTGTTTCTCTGACCGGCGCGGTTACGCGATTTCTCGTCGATCAGGATCACCTTGAACATCTGCTGGGCCAGCCAGGCCACGGCCGTCATACAAAGCGCGCCCAGAAAGGCCCAGAAGGCAATCCAGGTATTGTCGAAGGCCGTAACGGTCGGCCGCAGGGCAAGAAACGAGATGATAAAGAACGGCCCGAGAAAAAGTAGGTCGCGAAGCGTCATGGTTCTGAAAAAATGGCGTGTGGACGTTGGTTGGTGAAAAAAGCGGTTTATATCACACCCGGCCTCGGCGCCAAATCAAAAAAGCAGGCTTTGAGCGCCGGGTGTGCCGGAAATCGTTCAGATATGACCGAATTTTTCCTTTATTCCTTGACTACCCGTAAACGGATAAAGCGCCGGTTGTCCCCGGGGAAGGGTGTGTTGTCGCGGACCTTGAGGAGACCGGGTTCGTCGATGAGGACGGTGACGTGCTCCTCGTCCGCATGCCAGGCGACCAGGTCGGACGAGACCTCAACGAACAGCCTGATGCCCGTCGCCGAGGGATTCCTTTGCACGGTCAGTGTCAGGTACTCCGCGTCGCCGTCGGCTTCGAGGATCCCCGCGGGCAGGGCTCCCGTGCTCGTCGCGACGGGGCTCAGGTCGAGGGCATATTCCAAAAGGTTGGGAACGCCGTCGCCGTCGGGGTCGTCCCCGGGCTCGTCCTGGCCTTCCGGCACGTCGAACCGGGCCATCCACGAGGCGAAATCTTCCCCGGCGGAAACATCAAGGACCGCAATGCCGAAGGGACTGTCCTCTCCGCTGACCAGGGTTTCGGGATCGGACAGCCCTTGGCCGTCAAACCCGGCGGTGCGAATCAGACCGCCCGTCCGCTCCACCCAGTAGAGACGGTTTCCGTCCGCGGTCACGGTGATGCCAAGCGGTTGGCCCAGGCCGGTGAGAAGTTCCGTCGTCTCCGATGTATCGAAGTCGAAATAGCCGAGCACGCCGCTGCTGAAGTTTGTGTAAAACAGGCGGCTGCCGTCGGGATCGACGGCGATTCCGTAAGTCGCGGTTCCGAGTTCGGCAATGTCCACCTGGTTGCCGCCGTCGGCGTCGGTCCGCCATATTTCTCCGTTGGCGGCGGACCCGAAATAAACATGCCCGGTCGCACGGTGCACGGAAACGGCCGTGGTTTGGTTGCTGTCCTGGTCGATAAGGTGCTCGATATTTTCCCCGTCCGGATCGGCGGAAAAGAAACCGCGGGTCCATTCGGCCCAGTACAGTTTTTCGAGTGCCGGATTCACGCCGAGAAACTGGCCGGAGGCGTTCGAGACCAGGGGTAGTTCCACGAGTATATCGGGATCACTTCCGTCCAGCGCCGCCCCGGCCACCCGGCCGCCTGAATCCTCGGCCCAGTAGACCCGGTTGCCGATTTCATCCAGGTCCACTCCGATAGGACGGCTCAGACCCCCGAGTACGGTTCGGGGTTCAGTCCCGTCCAGGCCCGCCGTTCTAATTGCGGAGGCGTTGGACCAGTAGAGCTCGCCGGGTTCAACCGGGGCGGGAGGTTCGCCGATATCGAAGTCCAACGCCGCCAACCCGTTATTGGTATCCAATGCAAAAATACGGTTGCCGGCGGCAAAATTGACGTCGCCCGTTCCGTTGGTGTTCGTATGGGTTGTGGGGAAGGTTCTGGTTGCGACCGGCTGGACCGTCCATTCGGTGGTCAGGTGAGAGCGGTTGTAAAGCATGACCTCATGGCTGCCGGTGTTGACGCCGGCAAGTAGATTGTTCTCCACATCCACTGCGACCGGCCCGATGCCGCTGGATATGATGGCGCCGCCGAACGAACGCAGCACCGTGAGGCCCGGTTCGTCGGCGTCGAGTTGCAGCTCGTGGAGAGCCCGGCCCGCGTGGCTGCCGTAGACGATATTGTCCGGACCGAAGGCCAGGTTGCGTATGTCGCCGCCCTGGACCGCTTCGGGAAACGGGATCGGTGTGGCGCTGAAGCTGGTGTCGTCGACGGGTTGGAGCAGGGACATGATAGCGCCCTGCCAGGTGGAAAGCAGGATTTCGGTCTCCGGGCCGGTTCCCCGGATCGCGATCGAGTCGCCGAAGCGACGGTTGGTGTCGACGGAATCGCCGTCGCTGGGATCGCCCTCAAAGACCAGCTCGGGCTCGGCTTCTTCGTCGGCCCACCGGTAAACCCGGAAAGGGGTGGAGGAGCTGTCGAGAGTCATGTTACAGCCGTAAAGGGTGCCGTCGTCGGCGATGGCGATCTTGTTGAGAAAAAAATCACTGAAGCCGCCGCTGATGCCGGTGACGGAGAGCTGGCCCACTTCTTCGCCGTCGGCGCCGTTGAGCACGGCGATGGTGGGATCGCCGGATCGTTGGACGACAATCACATTGCCGGTGGCTGGATTATAGGCGAGGCCGCGTTCGCGGTTGTCGTCGGTGAGGTAGCTGCGGTCCCCGGGGGACAGGCTCCACTGGATGTCCAATGTCGTATCCTGGGCGAGCAGGGAGGCCGTGAGGAACGAGAAGGCAAGGGACAGGAGGGTTGTCGGCAGGTTTCTTGATTTCATGGTTGTCGGTTATCGTTTCAGTTTGCGGGAGAAAAAGTCTCCTGGCAGCACGTCCGGTCTGCCCCGTTACGCTACGGAATTCTGTGATGACGCCGGTCACGGTTCCACGGGGACACGGTAGAGCGTGGCATGGCGGGAAAAGTAGAGGTTGCCGGACGGGTCGAGGGTCAGTGTGGTGGCCGCCTCGCCGCGGTCGACCACCTCCATGTTTTCCGGATCAACGACGACGAGCCTTCGCCCGAGGGAGGTGTACAGCAGGCCGTCGTTCCCCCACCGAAGGTAGACCGGGCGCCAGTAATGGGTAAGGTCCCAGTCACTGGGAAAAACGGTTTTGCTTTTCACCACGTCGAGCGAATCCGGATCCATGACAAACAGGGTGCCCTGGGCCGCGGCCCAGAGGTGGCCGTCGGGACCGAAGCTGAGATCGCCGATTGCCCGGGGCGATGCGTCAATGCCGGGAATCTTCGGGGTGACGGCGCGCAGGATCGATTCCGCACCGGAATCCCAGACAAAGACCTCGGCCCGCTCCGCCGCGGGCCGCGACCCCAGTCCTCCGAACACGGACGTCGAGCCGTAGAGCAGCCCGTCATCCCTCCAGGCCAGTCCGATGATGCTCTGGTCGGGAATCGGTTCCGGGAAGACCTTCCATTCTCCGGAATCCGGGTCGAAGACGGTGAGGGCGCCGCCCAAAATTCCGTAGCCGGGAACGGACCCGGCGTATAATTTCCCGCCGCCCGATTCGAAGACAAACGGCCGGTCCTGCCGATGCCCGATTTGAAAAACCATTCCCGGATTGTGGTCGGGGGTATGACCGAAATCAGTCGGCTTTTGCGGATCGTACCGGTAAATTCTCGCGCCGCTGTAGGTGCCGAAATAGACCTCGCCCCGGAAAAAGCCGATTCCTTCCGGTTGGGGGAATTGTGGCTCCCGGTAGACGGTTGTGGCGGCAACCGGATCCCACACGGTCATTCCTCCCTGGTAACCGCCGAGGTAGAGGAGTCCGTCCGGTCCGGTTTCCGCCGATTGTATCGGCACACCCCGCGGTGCCACCCGGGGGACGTCGAGGTCGAGGGTGTTCTCGATCGGGTCAAACTGGAAGAATTCTCCGAACTCGGTCAGGCCGCCCAGGACCGGGCGTCCCGCCGCCGGGCCGTCTCCGGGAACAAACCAGCCGTAACCGCGGACCGGATTGCGGGGCGGCCGGGGTTCGGTTGGGATTGCGACCACGGTATTCTCAGCCAGATCATATTGGAAAAGGCGCTGGCCCCGTTTGAAATAAATCAGGTCCGGATCGTAGGGGGACGGGGGAGCCAGGGCGTAATCGAACTCGATCCGGTCGGCTTCGCCCCGAATCAAACGATAGTCGTTCCGGTCCAGTACGAACAGCCTCGACCCCCCGGACCGGACCAAAAGGCGATCGCCGTACGCCCAGGCTCGC
>PXDC01000293.1 GCA_003565135.1 Verrucomicrobiota bacterium | reverse complement strand
TCGTCAATCGGAGTCACTCTCGTCGGGTGTGTGTTTTTTTTCGTGACGTTCACGACCGAAATGGCATCATCAATCCGTTCCTTTTTATGGAGGGTCTTACTTTCAACAAACACCTGAATCCTGATACACCATGAAACGACCTGTCACACTCTTCACCGGACAATGGGCCGACCTCTCATTAGCGGAACTGGCGCCCCTCGCCGCTAAAATGGGTTACGATGGCCTGGAACTGGCCTGCTGGGGCGACCATTTCGACGTCGACGAAGCTCTCGGCAACGACAAATACTGTGAGGAAAGATGGCAACTCCTCGGGGAGCACGGGCTTACCTGTTATTCGATTTCGAATCACCTGGTCGGCCAGGCCGTGTGCGACAACATCGATGGACGTCACGAGGCCATCCTGCCGACATCGGTCTGGGGCGATGGCGATCCCGAGGGTGTGCGTGCCAGGGCGGCCGAAACCATGATCGCCACGGGAAAGGCGTGCCGGAAGTTTTTCGACGCGAAACCGGGGCGCAAGGGCAAGGACGATTTTCCTGCGGTGGTCAACGGCTTCACCGGCTCCAGCATCTGGCACGCGCTGTATGCGTTCCCTCCAACCAGCCAGGACTACCTGGAAGAGGGTTTTAAGGATTTCGCCCGTCGATGGACGCCGATCCTGAATGCGTTTGACAAGGTGAATGTGAACTTCGCCCTGGAGGCGCACCCCACCGAAATTGCTTTCGATATCGCGTCGGCGCACCGCGCGGTTGAAGCCGTCAAGGGCCACAAGCGTTTCGGCTTCAACTACGACCCGTCCCACCTCGGGTATCAGGGAGTGGACTACGTCAGATTCATCCGCGAGTTCGCCGGCCGGATTTATCATGTGCACATGAAGGACGCCTGGTGGGGGCACGGCGACGGCGACGTCGGCGTCTTCGGCGGACACACCGATTTCGGCGACCCCCGCCGCTATTGGGATTTCCGTTCGGTCGGTCGTGGCGATATCAACTTCGAAGAGATCATTGTCGCGCTGAACGATATCGGGTACTCCGGTCCGCTTTCCGTGGAATGGGAGGATATTCGCATGGACCGGGTGCACGGCGCGACGGAAGCGGCCGACCATGTGCGCGGGATCGATTTTCCGCGCAGCGATATCGCCTTCGACGCCGCGTTCGACAAGGATTCTCAGTAATAGAGTCTCCCGCCTCCCTGCCGCAATTGTAGCGCGGCGGCACCTTTTACCCAATTACCAAGGCGCGGGGGAAAGGAAACCGAAAAAAAGGCGTCACCGTTGCGGTGACGCCTTTTTGTGTCGGTTAAATCGAAACTTTCGTCATTTACCGCGGGCTCAGTGACCGCCTTTCTCCAGGTGAACGGCTTTGTAACCGCCCTTCTTGCGGTCGCTTAGGAACATGAGGCCGAAGAAGAAGACCAGGAGCAGCGGCACCCAAGCGAGCTGTTTAATGGCTCGCTGTCCGGCAAAGCCTTCCGCTGGTCCCATGATGGTGTTCGCGAGGTACGCCGCGTGGAAAATGCTCTGCTGGGCGAAGTCGGTCACCGTTTCAGGATCGGCCTCCACCACGGCCCTGACCCTTTCGCCGAATTCCTCGCGAGCGGCGGCTAACTCGGCGGCGGCAAGAGCCGCCGTGTCGTGGCCTTCCGCGACCATGATCCGATCACTCAGTCCGAACACGGTGCCTCCCGTCGCCCGCAGAGCTTGGGGGGCGGCGGTACCGGCGATTTCTCCGTCGGCGGCAAAGGCGGCCAAGGCTTCCTGGGCGATGCCCATGGCCCGCTCCACGTCGCCCCGGGTGTAGCCGAATTCTTCCAAAGGATTGTCCGCGGCCTCGGCTTCTTCCATGTAGGTGGGAAAGGTTTCCGTAATCACTTCAAGCAGCGCGATGGTGGTTTCGCGGCGTTCGTCGTCCAGGTACGAGGCCAGTTGCCGGTCGCCCAGGGCGCCCACACCCATATTCCCGAGCGTTCCGGCCGACAGCAGTCCAATACCACAGGTCAGCACGATACCCAGGGAGCCCGCCTTGGGAAGCCGTTCCGCGACGAGCCCGACGATGGTGGGGAAAAAGAAGGCGACCCCCATGCCGAAGAAGGTTGCGGCGAGGAAGCCCATCGCGGTGGTATCGGCGATCCCGAACAGGAAAATTCCGATACAGGTGAATAACCCGGCTACGGAAAGCAGGGCGGGGGGAGAGATACGAGCCAGAATGGGACCGGATAGCAAACGCAGAACCATCATGATCCCCGAGACCCAGGCCAGCATGAGCAGTCCGGGAAGCTCGACGGCGCTGTAGACGGCCGGAATCCAGCGACCGATACCGAGCTCCAAACCAATGGCAATCGCCATCACGATAAGCAGGGCGTACATCAACGGGCTGGTCAGGGTGAAGCGGAACATCTCTTTGACGGGCACTCCGGCTTCGGCGCCCTCCGTCTTGGGGAACTTCTGCGGCAGCACCATAACCCCGTAAATGATGACCGGGATGTAGATCAGCCCCACGTAGAAGGTCCAGTGCCCCATGAACGTACCTGGATCAAAACGGCTCAGAAAGGTGCCGATAAGCGCGCCCAACACGATGCCCAGCGGGAAGAAGGCGTGAAAGATATTCAACATATGCGCCTTCCGCCGCGTGTACAGGCTGGCGGTGAGCGGGTTGCCCGAAACCTCGATCATACCGTTGCCGATGGCCAGCAAGGCGGCGCCGAGCATCAAAACCCAGAATGCGATATCCGGCGACTCCCGAAAGAAAAAGGCAAGGATCATGACGGTGACCCCGAGCAGGTGCCCCAGGAAGGCGGCCCAGGTCGCTTTCTTCATGCCGAGGCCTTCCAGCAGCGGACCGATTACCAAAAGAGAAATCGCCATTCCCCAGATTGCCGCGCCGGCAATGGCACCGACCTGCAAATTGGTAAGAATGAATTCGACCTTTAGCTGGGGGATAATACTGGCGATCAGTGAGAAGGACGCGCCCGTGGGGATCAGTGCGAGACAGATGCCGGAGAATAAGCGTGTCCGGTGAATACCATTTGATTGGGTCTGAGGTTCGTTCATTTTGTATTAGTTGGTCTATTAAGGTTTTTGATGATCCGCGAAATACTTAGGTAGATTTGCTTCTTTTCCAAGGAAAAATTCGACCTGGCTTATTTCCAGACCTGGGAAGGACCGTCACTGCTTCATAAGTTTTTAAATAACAATACCTTATGCGCCTTCACAAAAGCCGGTCTGTTTCTCTCAACCGCTTTGCTTGCCACTCTGGCCGTTCTCTCTGCCGGACAAACGATGCTTCGATTCCTGAAACCCAAGCGGGCGCGGAAGCGATGCAGAAAGCGTTTGGTTATTTATTACACTGGATTGACCGCGTTCGTTTTCAGGCAGAATGGTTTTCGCGTTGGACAAGGGGTTCGGAGGAGTCGAGAATAGGCGGATCGCGGATGAGAGCGTTCCGAAATTGATTTCCATTCAGAGGGGAGATTCAGGATGAAGAAAATTGGATTTTGGGTGCTGGTGCTGTCGGGGGCGTTACTGTCCGCTCCCTCCGGATTGCGGGCGGAGTCCTGGGAGAAGGTGGACGAAGCCTTGGCGGCGGGCCTGCCCCGAACCGCGATCGAACACCTCGACGCGATCCTCGCCCGTTCCATCGAAGACGAGGTCCACGTCGAAACCGTGCGCGCCGTCGCGACGAGGGTCGCCCTCGAAGGAAGGATCGAAGGGGGGGGCGCCGAGGAACGGATCACCCGGCTCGAAGCGCGGATGACGGAATTGCCCGGTGGCGTCCAGCCCGTCCTGCACGCGATTCTCGGTCACTGGTACTGGGACTACTTTCAACAGAACCGCTGGCGTTTCCTCGACCGCACCCGGACCGCCGAACCGCCCGGCGAGGACTTCACGACCTGGGATCTTCCCCGCATCCTCGCCGAAATCGACCGCCACTTCACCGCCGCGCTCGACGACCGCGACGCCCTCCGGGCGATACCGGTTTCCGACTTCGACGGTCTCCTCAACAAAGGAACCGTGCCCGACACCTACCGGCCGACCCTGTACGATTTTCTCGCCCATGAGGCGCTCTCGTTCTACGCGGCCGGCGAGCAGGCGGCGGTCCAGGTTGAGGATCCGTTTATCCTCCAGGCGGACGGCCCGATCTTTTCGCCGATCGAAACTTTTTTGCAATGGGCCCCGGATTCGCCGCACGAGGACTCGGTGACCCTGAAGGCGATCCGGATTTACCAGGAATTGCTGGCGTTTCATCTCAGGGGGGAAAACCGGGTCGCCCTGATTGATGCCGACCTTGCGCGCCTCCGTTTCGGGTACAACACCGCCGTCGGCCCGGAAAAGAATGAACGCTACATGGCCGCGCTCAGTCGTTTCGTTGACGAATACCGTGATCACAAAATCTCCGCCCGTGCCCTGTTCCATTGGGCAAGCGTCCTGATGGAGGAGGATGATTACCTCGAAGCCCGCCGCCTCGCCGGCCGTGGCGCCGAGTCATTCCCCGCCAGCATCGGCGGGGTTTGGTGCGCGAATCTCATTGAGCGCATCGTAGCGAAATCGGTTCAGATTCAGACGGAGCGCGTCTGGAACGATCCTGCGCCCGAGATTCGCGTCACCTACCGGAATATCGACGAGGTTCACTTTCGCGCCATTCCGTATGACTACGATGAATTTCTCGGTAAGACGCGATGGCAGAGGAACCCGGTCCCTTTTGCCCGAGGAATCCGCAGCGAACTGCTCGCCGCAGCGCCGGTTTACGCATGGAGCGCTGACCTCTCGGCGCCCGACGACTACCGCGAACGTGTCGAAACGCTTACGGCGCCCGACGAGTTGGAACCCGGCTTCTATTTCATCCCCGCCAGCCCCGATCGCCGCTTCACCGACCGCGACAACCAGGTCAGCGTGGTTCCGGTATGGGTCAGCGACTGGGCGATGATCATCCGGACCAGCCACAGGGAGCGGGGTCTCGAGGGGCTGGTCCTCGCCGCGGACTCCGGCGAACCGATCTCCGGGGCAACGGTGCGTTCCTGGATCCGCGACAATGACGGCAGGGCACGTCTCTCCGAATCCACCGAGACCGACGAAAACGGGTTTTTCCAGTTGGATGCCGTCGCTCGGAGCGCTGTATTGATAGCCGAGCACAACGGCCATCGCGTCGCGACCACCCAAAATTATTCCTGGCACGGTGGGTCGTACCGGGAGCCGGTGAATGAGCAGACGGTATTTTTTACCGACCGGGCCCTTTATCGCCCCGGACAAACGATCCACTACAAGGCCATCAGCCTGCGTGCCGACAGGGCAGGGGGCGACTACCGGGCACTCGAGGGTCGATCGCTGACCGTCGCCCTGCGCGATCCCAACGGAGAGGAAGTTGCCCGCCGCACCCACCGCACCAACGACTACGGCTCAATCAGCGGGAGTTTTACCGCGCCGGACGGGCGTCTCACCGGGGCCATGACGGTGCATGTCGTTTCGGGTCCGTCGGGGTCGGCTTCGGTCCGGGTCGAGGAATACAAACGCCCCCGGTTCCGAGTTGAACTGGAAGCTCCCGAAGAGGCCGCCCGGCTCGATGAAGAAGTGACGCTTACCGGCAAAGCGACGGCTTACACCGGCGCCGCGGTCGGCAATGGCACAGTCCGCTGGCGGGTCGTGCGTGAGGTGCGGTTCCCTCCCTGGTGCTGGTGGGGCCCATGGCGCCGGGGGCCCGGAGGACAGGAATCCCAGGCGATCGCCCACGGGACCGCCGTCACCGAACGCGACGGCACGTTTACCGTCACTTTCACCGCCCGTCCCGACCCGGCCTTGCCCGAAGCCGACGAGCCTACGTTTGTTTACCGGGTGCATGCGGACGTCACCGATACCGCCGGCGAAACGCGGTCCGCCTCGCGAACGGTCCGCGCAGGCTACACCGCCCTTCAGGCCGAACTCACCGCGGCCCAATGGCAGGTGCCGGATGAACCCGTTGGGTTGACAATTAAAACCGCCTCCCTCGACGGCGAACCCGAACCGGCCGAGGGAACGATTACGGTTCATTCGCTCCGTCAGCCGGACCGTCCCGCGCGTGAGGCGCTGGAGCCCATCTTTCCATGGAGGCGTTTCTCGGGGCCCGACTCCGCGGGGACCGAACCGGAATTGGATCCCGCGAATCCCGACACATGGGAGTTGGAGAAGGAAATCGCCGAACTTCGTTTCCGCACCGATCCCACCGGGGAAACCGCTCTCGACTTCGATCTTCCGGCCGGGATCTACCGCGCAACCCTGGCGACGACCGACCGCTTCGGAAAGTCCGTCACCGCGCGTCGAACGATCAAGGTGATCGATCCCGCCGGCGACGAATTCCCGATCCGCGTCACGTCATATTTCTCAGCTCCGAAATGGTCCCTCGAACCCGGCGAATCGTTTGTCGCGCTGTGGGGAACCGGATACGAAAGTGGCCGGGCTTTTGTGGAAATCGAACAAGCGGGCGAAACGCTTCGGCGGTACTGGACCGAGACCGGAACCACCCAGACCGGCATCGAATACGACGTCACCAAAGAAATGCGCGGCGGCTTCACGGTTCGCGTCACGCACGTCCGGGAGAACCGCGCTTACATCCACGAGAAGGTAGTCGATGTTCCGTGGACGAACAAACAGCTCTCGGTCCGCTGGGAACGATTCCGCTCCAACCTGGAGCCCGGACAGCGCGAAACCTGGACCGCCGTGATCGAGGGGCCGGACGCCGAACGCGCCGCCGCGGAGATGGTCGCCACCCTCTACGACGCCTCCCTCGACCAGTACCTGCCGCACG
>PXDC01000167.1 GCA_003565135.1 Verrucomicrobiota bacterium | reverse complement strand
GAGGCCGCCGACAGGTATTTCATCGACCTGATCCCCCTCATTCCGACCCTGAGCCACGTCCGGTGGATGTTTTCCAACGACCGGAATATCGATCTCGCCGAAGACCCGGAAACCCCGCACGTCTACAATGTCACCAACCCGCGTACCTACGAGTTCGTTTTCAGGATTCTGGAGGAGGCGATCGAGTTTTTTCAGCCCGGCGGGTTTCACATCGGTCACGACGAAGTCACGATGTGGGGACGGTTTCCCTACCGGAGCGCGGACTCCGGTTTGAGTCCCACCGAGCTGATCATCAAGGACACGGTCAAGTTGAACGACTGGTTCCGGGGTCGGGATATTGAGGTCTATATGTGGGGAGATGAATTTCTCCACCGCGACGAGGCTCCGGACGCCGCGTTTGCGCCCTCTCTGGACGAGGCGAATCTCCGACGTTCGCGGCTGCCTTCGGATATTACCATCACCGACTGGCACTACGAACCGGTTTCGCCGGAAGCATACACGTCGATCCCGATCTGGACGGATGAAGGATTTCGGACCATTGGGGCCTCCTGGCTGAATCCCCTGAATATTCGCAACCTGGCTCTTGCCGCCATCGAGACGGGCGCCGGCGGATTGTTGCAGACCACTTGGGCCGGTTATAATTTTGAAATCGATAATAATCCGACCGAGTGGCGCCAGTACTGGGTCTACCTCCTGGCCGCCCATTACGCGTGGTCGGGCGATTCGCGGACTCCGGCGGAACTGCCGTTTGATCCCCGGGATGAATTTGTCGACACCTGGTTTCGAACCCCGCCGGTGACGGATAGCCGGAAAGGTTTCCTGCTCGATCTGGAAACCGTATTCAACCGCACACTGAGTGACCCCGATGGCGGTGGTTGGCTGGGTTACGGTCCGGAGAACGATTTTCGATCCCTGTCGGGTGCCGGCGTGTTGTCGGGTCCGACGGTTTTCCGGATTGTCGATCAACCGGAGAAGCCGGGGGTACTGGTGATGGCGGGCCGCTTCAATCCATCGGGCAGCTACCCGGAAAGCGTAACCCTGGAAATCGACCCGAGTTCAGCTTCCCGAATCCACTTCCTTATGACCGCCTCCCACCGCACGACCGAAGGACGAATGGTGGGGGCGATCGAGGTGACCTTTTCGGACGGAACGACGGAGGAGATGCCCCTTCGTTACGGTCGCGAGATTTTCGCGTTTGACCACGACCGTCTGGGCCAACATGCCCGGATCGTCTGGGAAGGCCGGTCGACGGCGGGGACGCCTCTGCGGCTTTGGGACTTGACCTGGGTCAATCCCAGTCCGGAGAAGGAAATCGAAGCGATTCGTATAAGCTCAACCGGTACCGAATCGTCCCCGATGGTCCTGGCTATTACCGGGGGGGAATGAACGGGTTCTTAACTCAGTGGGTCGGGGTGTTTCTTCACCGGCCATAAGCCTCAACCAACGGTTTATTATGAAATGCAAAAAACTCATCGGGGTGGCTGTTTTGGCCGTAGCCTTTTTGTCGCCGGGCCTGTTACGGGCCCAGACCTATACGCTGGCCGACGAGCCCCTTTGGACGCTCTCGCCGGGGGATCGTGAGTACATCAATCACCGGCCCGCGGGAGAAACCGCGGGCGGTTATAGCGAGCACGGGCTGGCTTATAACCCGGTGACGGGTAACGTGTATTTGCTTCACCATTCGTCGTCGCTGGGAACACGCATTGCCATTCTCGACGGGCGGGACGGCAGTCACCTGGGGTACCTCTCAATCGGGAGTCTGCCCCGTCCTTTGCGCAAGATCGGGGTGGCCGATGACGGCGTGATTTTTGCCGCTACCACCGCGGGTGACACCTCCACCACGCCGTATTATCTTTACCGCTGGGAAGACGAATCCGCCGAGAAGGAACTGGTGTGGGAGGGCGACCCGAGCGGGGGCGAGGGGAACGTGCGACGGAGTTATGGTCCCAATATCGCGGTACGCGGGGAGGGAGCTTCGACCCGGATCCTGGTTGCGCCTGATTGGTGGGAGCAGGAGGTGGAGGCCCACATCGTCGCGGTTTTCGGGACGGACGACGGTGAAACCTTTTCTCCGGAGCGGTACACGATGACCCCGACCACTCGTTTTGGTCTGGGTACGGCTTTTGGAGAAGGGGACACGTTTTTCGGTACGCGGGCCGGGCAGCCCCTGCGTGAGTTTGCCTTTTCCGGGGAACTCCTGCGTGAGTTTGACGGGAGTTCGGTCTACCTGCCCCTGTCCCCCATCGGATTGGATCTTGAAAAGAACCTTCTGGCAGGGGTTCATCCGAATGAGCTCAGGCTTTATAACTTGAACGCCCTCAATACGGGCCTGAATCCGCCCATCGCCATTCGGGAGTTCCCGACGAACAACGCAAATATTGATGCGACCGGAGAAATCGCGTTCGGTGAGGATGTGGTTTACGCTTTGCACACCAACAATGGCGTGGTCGCTTATCCATTGGTGCGGGAGAGCCTGCCGGAACCGGCTGACCCGGTCGAGCCCGGTTTCCTTTATTGGACCAATAATGATGAACTGAGAACCGCGGATGCCGACGGCGGAAATCCCCGAACGGTGGTTTCCGGACTGGAACGGCCGATCGGGTTGGCTGTCGACGCGGGCAACGGGCACGTGTACTGGGCCGAGGACGGCGGCCGGCGCATCGGCAGGGCGAATCTCGACGGCTCCGAACCGGAAATCCTTATCAACGGCCTCCATCAGGCGCAGGGACTGGCACTCGATACCGGGAGTGAACGGCTCTACTGGGCCGGGTTTTCCACGGGCCTTTTTGTGTCCGACCTGGATGGTGGCGGCGTTGAACTGCTCGTCGAATTGCCGGATCAGCAGACCACTTCGGTTTCTTTCGATTCCGGGGCGAACCGGATCTACTTCGGCACGGCGCTGGGGACTCACTATGGCATCAATCCGGACGGAAGCGGCCTTGAGGAAGTGGCTGCGTATGCGGCGAATACTTATGGTGCCTTTTTTGATCCCTCAATGAACGCCCTTTACACGACGAACTTCAGCTCCAACGTGCTGGAGCGGATTCATCTGATTGACGGAAGCAGCGAAACGCTGATCTCCGAAGGATTGAACGAGCCGCTCCACCTGGTTCTGAACGACCGGCGGACGGTTGTCTACTGGGCGGAACGGGCAACAGGGTCGGAGACACAGGGGCGGATTCGGGCGACGCAAATGAGTGATCCCGGTGCGTTCACCACGCTGGTCGAGAATGAGAACAGCCCGTTTGGCGTCGCCATCTACGAGCCGGCGCTTTCGGACGGTTTTGCCCAATGGATCGCCGGGTTTCCCGAGATTCCGGAAGCGCTTCGTGGAGCCCACCATGATCCGGCGAATGACGGGATCGGCAATCTGCTCAAGTACGCGCTTGGCCTCGATCCCAGGATACCGGGCCGGAGCGAATTACCCGAACCGGAATTGCTGACGGATGGACAGGGTCGAAGCTACCTTGGCATTTCGGTCGATCGCGATGCTTCGGCCATCGGGGTCTCGCTCGTGATTGAAGTCTCGGGGGACCTCCAGCGTTGGGACTCCGGTCCGGGGTTTATCACCCTAATCGAGGACACCGCCGAGATTCTGAGCGCCCGGGATAATACCCCGATCGATGAAAGCAATCGGCGGTTTATCCGGGTCCGCGCGACGGCGGATTGAGGAAACGAGTGTTTGGAGCGGCGTCGCCCGGCGCTGTCCGGTGCGGCAAAAACGGCAAAAATCATTACCGCGAAAAAACAGATCCCTTCGGACGATACCGGCTTTTCGCTCGATTCCGGTATTCTCTCCCTCGCGTTTACCCGGTGCGACAAATGCCTTCGGCTGACCGGGTTGACGCGGGTTGACGGGTGTGCCTGGCTGGGCGGCGCGGGAGGTGACCTGTGGCGGCTCGAACTGATCTCGCCGAACGGGAGGAAAATCGAAATTGGCAGCGAAACGGCCATGGCGACGGACGTTGGGGCGGGCTTGTCACGTCTTGAAGTCCGGTGGTCGTTCCGGATCGATGGCCGGAGTGGTTCGGTCGAAATGACGGTTCGCCTCGAGGAGGGGGCGTCGTTGTCGTACTGGTCGCTGGAAGCTTCCCCGCCGGAAGGCTGGAATGTCATGCGGGCCGATTTTCCGATGATCGGGAATGTCCGGCTCCAGGAGAACCTCAAGCTCGCCGCGCCGAACGGTTGGGGCCTGGAGTATACTGTGGGGCCCGGAACCGACTATGACGCCGTCTATCCCTCCTGCCAGGCGGTGATGCAGTTCATGGCTCTTTATAACGGCAAAGAAGGCCTCTACATCGGCGCCCATGACCCCGCGGCCCATCACAAGCGGCTCCAGGCTCGGGCCGGGCCGGACGGAGCCAGCGTCGCCTTCGTTTATTACGCGGCCCTGCCGAAGGAACCGGGACGCTTCACCGTGCCGTTCGAGACCGCAATCGGCGTGTTTACCGGGGGCTATTATGCCGCTGCGCAAGTCTATCGTGCGTTTACATTCACGGCTCCCTGGGGAAAGGCCGGTCCGGTTTCCGGGCGCCCGATTCCCCGGTGGGTGAAGGAGACCGACCTTTGGCTGCGCCCGGACGGAAATGCGGAAGATAATGTGGAGATAACAAAACGGGCTCTGAAGTATTTCGGCGTTCGCACGTCGTGTCACTGGTACAGGTGGCACCGGATTCCGTACGACACGCTGTACCCGGAGTACTTTCCTCCGCTTCCCGGTTTTCGGGAGGGGATTGCGTCGCTGCAGGAGGAGGGGACGCACGTGATGCCTTACATAAACGGGCGCTTATGCGATCCGAACTCCACCACGTGGAACGACGAGGGCGCGAATCGGTGGGCGGCGAAACAGGCGAACGGTGACCCATACACCGAAGTTTACGGCTCCAAGGTTCCGTTGAATGTCATGTGTCCCTATACGGACGAATGGCAGGCTAAGGTGAGGGGCCTGGTGGATCGTCTTATCCGGGAGTGCGGGGTCGATGGTGTCTACATAGATCAGATCGCCGCAGCCCATCCGGTCCGGTGTTTTGATCCGGACCACGGGCACGCGATGGGCGGGGGAACGTTTTGGGTCCAAGGTTACCGCAAAATGCTCGAGGGCATCCGCGCGCTTCTTCCGGAGGGGAAGATGATCACCACCGAGGAGAATGCCGAGTGCTGGATCGACCAATTCGACGCGCTTCTTATCGTCAACACGCACACCGACCATCCCCCGATCCCCCTGTTTCCCGCGGTTTATTCCGGGAGAACGATCAGCTTCGGCTTTATGTATCTTCCTGACGATGACCTCGCGCGCTCGTTGCCGTTTCGGGTGAAGATGGCGCGGGCCTTCTTATGGGGCGCCCAGCCCGGTTGGATTCAACCGTTCCGGATCATGGCGCCCGAGGCGGCGGAGGAGGCCGGGTTTTTGCGCGACCTCGCGCGGTGCCGGCGTTTCGGGCACGACTTCCTGGTGTACGGGCGGTTTCTCGGCCTGTTGGAGACTCGGGGGGCGTTTGCGCGGCTCCAGGGGATCGCAACCGGGTCGTTTGGCGGCGAGTACGCAATCGATGTTCCGGCGGTTATGGCCTCGGCCTGGCTTTCCGAGACAGGAGATCTCGGGGTCGCGCTCTGCAATCTCTCCGATGAGGCGCGGGTGGTGGAAGTCGATCTTCCATTCGGAAAAGCGGACATCGATCCGTCCGGGGACCTGCTTTGCCGGGTTTACCGCTCGGAGGGACCGTTCGGGGCACCGGTCGCGGCCGCGCCGGTGCAGAAGGTCCGGCTCGAACCTCGCAGCGCCGCAATCCTGGCGGTGGGACCGAAACGCCAGTAGGGCCGGGCCGGGTTATTTATCGTAGACCATGAAATAAAGCACGGGGACCGCCACCCGGCTGATAAAGAGGGAGGCGAGTTCGCCGAACAGGAGGGAAATGGCGAGCCCTTCGAAGATGGGGTCGGGGAGAATGACCAGGGCGACGATGACGACCGCCAGGGCGGTAAGGAGCATGGGGCGAAAACGGATGGCCCCGGCGTCCACCACGGCTTTTTCCAACGGGTCTCCCTGGCGCAACCTGAGTTCGATAAAATCGACCAGGATGATCGAGTTGCGCACCACGATTCCGGCGCCCGCCATGAACCCGATCATCGATGTCGCGGTGAAGAAAGCACCCATCGCCCCGTGGGCGGGAAGGATGCCGATGAGGGAGAAAGGGATGGCGACCATGACGATGAGGGGCGTGACCAGTGATTTGAACCAGCCGACCATGAGCATGTAGATGAGGACAAGTACCGCGGCAAACGCGATGCCGAGATCGCGGAACACCTCTATGGTGATGTGCCATTCCCCGTCCCATTTGATTGCCGGTTCGAGGTCGTTGAAGGGTTGGTTGGCGTTGTAAACCCGCAGGCGGCTCTCGCGGCCGCCAAAATCTCCGGGGTCCAGGTCCCGCAGCTTTCGGTTCACCTCCAGGATGGCGTAGACGGGGCTCTCGATGTCACCGCCCACATCGGCGGTGACATAGACGACCGGCATGAGGTTCTTGTGGTAGACGGCGGGCCCTTCCCAGGCGTCCTCGAGGTTAACGAGTTCCCGCAGCGGCATCGGCGCGCCGCCGTTTTCCGGGCGAACCCGCAGTGCCAGGAGGTCCCGCGGATCCGAGCGGTGCGCCCGGGGAAGTTCGACGACAATGAACAGGTCTTCGCGTTCGTCCGGCAGTCGCAGCAGATCGGCGCGGGTTCCGGAAGTGGCGGTTCGCAGCACCTCCTCAATGGCCGCGGGAGACACCCCGTGCAGCATGGCTTTTTCGCGGTCGATGCGGAAACGGGCTTTGGGCTGTGGGGTTTCGACGTACCAGTCGACATCCACGATCCCGGGGGTTTCCTCGAAGAGACGGCGCACCTCGGTCGCCAATGCCAACCGATCTTCCCCGGTCGGGCCGTAGATCTCGGCCACGAGGGTCTGTAATACCGGCGGGCCGGGCGGAACCTCGGCCACCGCGACCGCGGCCCCGTGCCTGGCGGCGATCTCGGCGACCCGGGGGCGAATCCGCAAAGCGATGTCGTGGCTCCGGTCGGAGCGTTGGCCCTTGTCCACCAGGTTCACCTGGATGTCGGCCACGTTTGCCCCTTCCCGCAGAAAGTAGTGGCGCACGAGACCGTTGAAATTAAACGGGGCGGCCGTGCCGGCATAAATCTGGTAATCGCGTATCTCGGGTTCGTCGCGGATCGCTTCCGCCATTTCTCGGGCCACGCGGGTGGTGTTCTCCAGCGAGCTGCCTTCCGGCATGTTGAGGATGATCTGAAACTCGCTCTTATTGTCGAAGGGCAGCATTTTGACCTTCACCCAGCCTGTTCCCACCAGGACCATGGATCCGCCGAGCAGCAGGACGATGACCGTGAGGAATCCCCAGCGCGCACTCCGGTGCCGCAGCAATGGCCCCATGACCGCGCGATAACCGCGAGTCAGGAAGCCCTCCCTCGCTTCCGAGTGGCCGACCTGTTCCCGGGTTCGCCAGAGGACAAGGAGACGAAGGGAGGCCCATGGCGTGACAATGAACGCAACCAGGAGCGAGAATATCATGGCCGCGGTGGCCCCGACCGGGATCGGGCGCATGTAGGGCCCCATCAGGCCCCCGACAAAAGCCATGGGCACGATGGCGGCGACCACGGCCCAGGTGGCGAGCACCGTGGGGTTGCCCACCTCCTCGACCGCTTCGACCGTGATATCGAAAAGGCCGCGGGTGCGGTTCTCCGGCATGCGCACATGACGGACGATGTTCTCCACCACCACAATGGCATCGTCTACCAGGATGCCGATGGCGAAGATCATGGCGAAGAGTGTGATCCGGTTCAAGGTGTATCCGTAGAGGTAAAACACCAGGAGGGTCAGGCCGAGGGTGGCGGGAATGGCCAGAAGGACGACCGCCGATTCGCGCCAGCCCAGGAACAGGAATATCAAAACCGCCACCCCGAAGACGGCGATCGCCATGTGCAGCAGCAGTTCGTTCGATTTTTCCGCCGCGGTTTCGCCGTAGTCGCGGGTGACGGTGACGGAGACGCCGGAGGGAATCAGGCGGTCGCGGACTTCCTCAATTTTCCGTTCCACTTGCTGCACCACGCGGATGGCGTTGGCCCCGGGGCGTTTGGCTACCGTAAGGGTAACGGCGGTTTCTTCCGGCTTGTGATACAACCCGGCTCCGCCGTGCCCGAAAAAGACGTAGTTTCGCGGCTCTTCCGGTCCGTCGATAACGCGGGCGACGTCCCCGACGTAGACCGGCCGGCCCTCGCGGACGGCGATCAGGGTTCGGGCGACGTCGCTGGCGTCGCGAAAAAACGCGTGTGCCTCGATGAGGATTTCGCGGTTATCGGAGGTGAGCGCGCCGGCCCGGCCGGCGCGGTTGGCTTGCTGCAGGGCGGGAGCGATATCCGACAGGACGAGGGAGCGGGCGGCGAGCTTTTCCGGATCGGGCAGCACCCGGATTTCCCGGCGGGCGCCGCCGATTAGTTTGGTTTCCGCGACCCGGGGTACCTGGCGGACATATTCGTCCAACTGGGAGGCGATGCGACGCAATTCCAGGGGATCGTGCCGGTCGCTGTGGAAGGTCAACGACAGGATGGGAACGTCGTCGATCGATCGCAGTTTCACCAGGGGAGTGCTGACGCCGGGAGGGATGCGATCGAAGTTTCCCTGCAGTTTCTGGTTCAGTTTGACCAGGCTTTCCTCCGGATCTTCCCCCACTTCAAAGCGAACGATCACGAGGCTCTGTTCCGGACTGGAGGTGGAATAAACGTACTCGACCCCCGCGATTTCCCACAGGAGTTTTTCCATGGGCCGGGTGACCCGCTCGGCGACCTCGCGGGCGCTGGCGCCGGGCATGGAGACGAACACGTCGACCATCGGGACCTGGATTTGCGGCTCTTCCTCGCGCGGCAGCGCGAGGGTGGCGGCGATCCCGAGCAGGACCGACGCGATGATCATCAAAGGTGTAAGCTTCGAGTCGGCGAAAAGCGTGGCCATCCTGCCCGCGAATCCCCGGTGACGGGGGGCGGCGTTTGCGGGAGTCTCGTCGCTCATGGAATCAACTCCACCGGTTGGCCGTCCCGCAGATGTCCAGGCGGCTCGGATACGATCGTTTCTCCCTCCCTGAGGCCGGAGAGGATCTCGACCATGCCGTCCTTCGTCGCTCCCGGGCGCACCAGGGTCAGGCGGGTTCGGTTATTGTCGATCGTAAATACGTATTCGAGCTGGCCGCGGCGGATACACGCGGTCTCCGGGACCAGGAGGCGGGTGCGTTCCTCCCCGGGAATGTATACGCGGATGAACCTGCCGTTCTGCAGGTCGGGGGAGGGTGCGAGCGCGAGTTTAACGGGCACGGTTCGGGTCTGTGGATCGCTGGCGGGGGCGATTTCAACCACCGGCGCTTCCCCCCGGCGCCGGGGTGTGTCGAGTTCGTAGGCAAGGATATCGCCGATCCGGATTCCGGTGGCGAGGGATTCGGGAACCGAAACTTCCGCCCGGTAGCGGTCCGGGCCCGCCATGCTCAATACCGGCCTTCCCGGAGACGCGAGGTCGCCGGGTTCGAGGTGGCGGTGTGTGATCAAGCCGTCGAATGGGGCCCGAATCTCGGTGTGGGCCAAGAAGGTTTGGGCCTCGGCAAGCGAAGCCGTTGCCGAATCGTGCCGGGCCTGAGCGCCGTCGAGTTCCTGCCGCGTAGCGGCGCGCGTTTCCACCAGGTTCCTCATTCGCTCGAGTTCGGTGCGGGCAATGGTCAGTTCCGCCTCCGCCCGGCGCACCCGCGCGAGGTGCTCCTCCGACCGGATGCGGACAAGCGGTTCCCCGGATCGGACGGCTTGACCCGGCGCCGCCAGGATTTCGGAAATGACGCCTTGAATTTCTGCCGAGATCGCGGCGGTGTCGGCGGAGCGAACCAGTCCGGGGGCCGGTTCCCGGTGCCGGAAGGTTTCGGTCACCGCGGCTACCGCGGTGACGCGGGCACGATCAGCCTCATTTCCCGGATCCGGCGCGGCGTGCTCGGTATCACCGCATCCGGCGAAAACAAGGGGCAGGACAAGATAATAGGGTCGAAACATGGTCATCGTTTTTCACCGTAGGTGCGGTGATTCGGTCAGGGACCGGCCTCGCGGGTGAGACCGGTCCGGCGGAGAATAATCTCGGCCGGGCAGAACCCGGTGAAAGCCGATTGCAGGAGATTGACGCCGACAAAAGCCGCCAGGAGAAGCCACCACAGGTTCACCGTGGTTGCCAGAATCAGGCTAAGGAGAACAAAGGTTCCCGCCAGGACACGAATTGCGTTTTCGGTTTTCATGGTTATTCAGTCGGTCGTTAAGGAGCCGGAAAAATCAGTATATGATTATTTAGTAAACTTTAGCGGTTGTGTCAAGTGATTTGCGGCGGAATGAACGAAACCGGTCGTTCAGAAGCTCGGAGCACGACCGCTATAAGAACCGGTCCAGGGCGTTCATGCGAGGTTTTCGGAGCCCCCGGGACGGTCCGGTGGGGACCGCCCCGGGGTTTCCAATTTCCCGGGGGCTGCGGTGGCGGTTGATCAGGCTTTCTTCCGGCGGGAGGGATGAGTCGCCTGCAGGACGAGAGCCAGGATCGCCGAGAGGATGCAGAGGATCCCGGCGGCGGTGAAGGCGACCGCGTAGTTTCCTGTCAAGACGCGGGCCGCGTTTCCGGCGGCGATGCCGACCACACCGGCGATTCCGTAGCTGGTGAAAAGCCAGCCGTAATTCGCCCCGAGGTTCCGGGCTCCGAAGAGGTCGGAGGTGGCGGAGGGGAAGAGGGCGAACTTCCCGCCGAAATTAAACCCGACGGCGGCGGCGGCAATACACAGGGCGACGGGACTGCTCAAGTGTCCCAGGGAAAACATGACTGCTGCCTGGAATCCGAAGATGATGATGAAAACGGAGGTGCGGCCCAACCAGTCTGAGAGCAGGCCCCAGACAATCCGGCCGAGCGCGTTGAATATGGCGAGGTAGCCGACGGCGGCGGTGCCGATGGCGGCGGCGCGGGCGGCGTCGACTCCGGTCCCGGAGAGTTGCTCGCTGACAAAAGGCTGCACGATGCCGATCACCATCAAACCGGCCATGGCCCCGCTGAAAAACATGAGCCAGAGGAGGTAAAAAGCCGGTTGGCGCAGCGTTTCCTGCCAGGCGGATTGTTTTTCGGCCGTGGCGTCCGTTCCGGCCCCCGGAGGGTCTTTCAGGAGCATGGCCCCGAGTCCGATGCCCGCGATGCAAACCAGGCCGTGGGCGATGAAAAGCGCCCGGATCCCGTAGGCATCGGCGAATCCCTGGGCTCCCGGTATGGGAATCGTGAGCCAGGCCGTCGAAATAATGTACGGGTCGCCTTTGAAAAAGAAGGCTCCGAAACCGAAGCCGGCCACCGCCAGTCCGCTGACCAGTCCCTTCTGGCGCGGAAACCATTTTACGAGCGCGGCGATGGGACAGACGTAGGCAAATCCGATGCCCGCTCCGGCCAAAAAGCCGATCGTTCCCCAGAGGAGGAAAATGGAATCCCACTCCTCCATGGTACCGACATACTGGTTGCCCAGGGTGACGGCGCCCACGATCACGCCGGTGACAATCGCCCACGGCAGGTACTCGGCGATCGGTCCTTTTTCCGCCTGGAACGCGTTGAGAACGACCCGCGACAACATGAGCAGAGCGAGAGCGGTCGCCCCGGCGAAAACGGTGTGCGCGAGGTAGAAGACGATGGGACTGGCCATCAGTCCCGCCACCAGGAAGCCGCAGCCCATCAGCAGGGCGCCGATAAGCGCCGGAACCCGCGGGCCTTTTATGTCCTGGAGCCGGCCGGCGAAAATCATGACCAGGGCGAAGGAAAGGATGCAGATGGAGAAGGCGTAACGAACGTAGCTTTGATGCAGGGCCCGCTGCCTCTCGGCTGCGGCTTCGTCCGGAACGATCCGGTATCCCTCCAGCGGTTCGGCGGCGGCCTGCAATTCCGCCGCGCGCGCTTCGGTGATCACCGTGGGGAAAACCTCGGAGGTCAGCGGTGTCCAGAAGATACTGTAACCGTAGACGGTGCCGAGAATCATCTGGACGAGGATGGCTCCGGCCAGGACCCGCCAACGGGTGTTGTGAGACAGTTCAGTGGTCATAAAGGTGATCCTCGTTCGGACCGGACCCCGGAGGTTTTCCGGACGGCCCTTCCCATCGTATTGCGAACGCGACGCGCACCGGTTCTATTCCCGGCCGAATTCGGCCCAGCTGGACCGGGTTTCCCGGATGCGTACCCGGACCAGACGCGGGTCGGCCGACCCGAGTCCGCCCTGGCGAATCCTCTCGTCGATTTTTTCGTAGAGGGTCCTGGCCAGGGTTTCCGCCGTAGGGTCGGTCGATTGAAACCCGACAATCCGCTTGCCGAAACGGGCCTTGAGCGTCTCGTACAGCGGATCCTCGGTGTTGACGCACATCGCGTGATCGAATGATTCAACAATTTTGCGAACAGCATCCTTTAAAACCTGAAAATCGCACACCATGTCGCTCTCGTCCAGTCGGTTCGCTTCCAGGACAACCTCAATCACCTGCGAATGTCCGTGCGGATACCGGCACCGACCCGGGTGTTTGGAGAGAATGTGACCGCATTCCACGGTGAATCGTTTGCATATCCGGAAAACCATCGCGCTATTCTTCGTTGAAACCTGTTTCCGGGTCCCGTTCGGCCTGTGAATTCGGCCGGCTCCCGGTGCGTGCAGTGTGCCACAGGGGATGGTGAGGGACTGCGCAAATATTGCGATTTACTGTGCGGACGCCGCCCAGGCGGAATTTCTTTCCGCAGGGTCGTTATTTTCCCCGGGGAAATTTGACGTAAATCAATTCGCTTTCGGAACCGCTCCCTATACTGCGGGCCGAATGAAATCATTTCCGTCAGTGCTCAGATATTCCGAAGGTCCGGCCGGGTCCATCTCCCAGGGGACTCCGTCGGCACTCCCGGGCACCCGCGGGGAACGCGCCTCCACTGCGATGCCCGCGGAGGTGCTCTGGCTTTACCTGGCGGTGGGCAGTTTGCTGGTGTCGGGATTGTTCGCCCTGCTGTTGGTGGTCGGCCGCCTGCCGGTTATCTCGGGATGGATAACCGATCCCGGTTTTTTCCGCCGATGCCTCGTGATTCATGTCAACCTCTCCCTCCTGGTATGGTTCAGCGCGTTTACGGCCGGCCTTTTCGCCCTGTTGCCGGGGACGAAGGGGGGGGCTGTTTTCGCCGGTGGCGCGGCCGCCCTGGGGGCGGCCGCCATGGCTGCTTCCGCTTTCATTCCGGGAAGTGAACCGGTGTTATCCAATTATATTCCCTTTATTGACCATCCGGTGTTTGTCGGAGGTTTGATTCTCTTCCTTGTGGGGGTAGCCGGGTTTTACCTCGGAGACCTGATTCCCCGGTCGCTCCGGTTGGGCGCTCAGGGGAACACCCCTCATGTGGAGACCCGCCCGTTAACGCTGCCGACGGAATGCGTGCCGGGAGTGCTGGCGGCAGGGGTTCTGTTTCTTGTGGCGGTGACCACCTTTTTCGCGTCCTGGATATCGACGCCTACGGACCTGTCGCCCGCGATTTATTACGAACGGATTGCCTGGGGCGGCGGCCACGTCCTGCAGGTGGCCAACGTCGCCGCTATGGTGACGGTTTGGCTGCTTCTGACGGCCGCGGTCACCGGGAGACGGGCTGTTTCACCGCGCATCTCGGGAACCCTTTTTATCCTGCTCGCAGCGCCCCACCTGGCCGGGCCGCTGCTGACCTGGCAGGGAACCGCGACGCCGGTTTACCTTACCGGGTTTACCCGGCTGATGCAGTTCGGGATTTTCCCGGTGGTCACCGTATTCCTGGCCATAACCGCATTCAAAGCCGGTGCCGCCCGTGTTCGCGTTCCGCGGAATACCGGGTTCCGGATCGACTACCGCACGACAGGGGTGATGTTGAGTATTATCCTGACGATCACCGGATTTATTCTCGGCGCCATGATCCGCGGGTCGACGACGATGATACCCGCTCATTATCACGCCGCGACCGGTGCGGTCACGGTGGCTTTTATGGCGATGCTCTACCTTGTGATGGAGAAACGCGCCCCGGCTCCCGGAATCGAACTGATAAGGAAATACGCTTCCTGGCAGCTCCTGCTTTACGGGTTCGGTCAATGGCTCTTTGCCCTGGGGTTCGCGGTGGGCGGAGCATTCGGGCTGGGACGGAAGGAGTACGGGTCGGAACAGGTGTTGTATACGACCGGCGAATACATCGGTGCCGGCATAATGGGCGTGGGCGGACTGATCGCGGTTGCCGGAGGCATCACTTTTCTGGTTCTGGCCGGAAAACTTTTGTTGTGGATCAGGGATGGGCGTTCGGCTTCAGACCGGTCCGCCTAGTGTTCGAAAACGACGTTAACAGGAGACAATCATTATGAATAAAGAAACCAAAAAACCCGCGCTGCAGCGACTGATGGACAACCCGTGGTTGTTGTTGGTGCTCGGCGTTCTCATCCCCGTGATTTCGTACACGATATGGGGCTGGATCGAGATCGCACTGATACCGGCTTCACCCTACTAAACAGGAAACCACAATGAGCCTTGAATCACCGAAAGAAGACTGGTTTGAGCCCCCGCACGGGGCGGAGAAAATATGGATTGGTATCGCCCTGGCGTGGTGTCTGGTGATGTTCCTCATGATGCCTTACTGGCATTTGTTCGGACAGCAGAACACGTCGGGTGAAACCTTTCGGGTAAGTCCCCGGGACTTCGAGGAACGGGTCGACGAGTTTGTTGAGGCCAATCAGGTTGGGGAACTCAACGGCGTTCCGGTGGTGGAACCGCCGCCGGGAGGGGATGCGTTTCTGCTCGGCCGCATGTGGGAGTGGTATCCGGTACTCAAACTCAGGGCCGGGGAAACCTATCGCATTCACCTGTCGGCGCTCGATCTCCAGCACGGCTTCTCGCTGCAGCCGCTCAACATGAATTTCCGGGCCATTCCCGGTTATGATTACGTTTTGACCATGACCCCGCAGGAGCCGGGCGAGTACACGATCGTATGTAACGAGTTCTGCGGCGTGGGACACCACTTGATGGTGGGAAAACTTATCGTCGAATAGGATATTATCATGAATGACCAAGAAGGTAACAATCCGGAACGTCCCGATGGGGATGTGAACAAACCGGAAGGAGAAGTGGCGAAGGTGAAGCGCGGGTTGCAGGCTCTGGCCGGCGGCTGGAGAAAGTGTGATACCACCGGTATGCCGGTGTGTCTCGACAGCCAGTTTTTCATTCGGGTCAACGCGGTTTTCGCCGTCATCTTCCTTCTGATCGGCGGTATCGCCGCGATCCTGTTGGCCCTTACCCGGTGGGAGGCGTTCAACCTTTTGCGGACGGACATGTTCTATCGCGTGCTGACTTTGCACGGGTTGAACATGTTGATTTTCTGGATACTCTTTTTCGAGGTGGCGATCCTGTATTTCGCCAGTACCACGCTGCTCAACGCCAAACTCTTTTCCCGGAAGGTGGGCTGGGTTTCCCTGGTGTTGATGGTGGTCGGAGCGGTGATGGTGAACTGGGTCATCTTTGCCGGGCAGGCGGATGTTCTCAAGACCTCCTACCTGCCCCTGCTGGCACATCCGGGCTTTTACCTGGGAATCATCCTGGTGGCGGTGGGGACGCTGGTCGCGGTGTTCAATTTTTTCGCCACCCTATACACGGCGAAGCGTGACAAAACCTATGAGGGTTCGATTCCCCTGGTGACGTTCGGCGCCATGGCGGCGGCCATCATTGCCGTCGTCACCCTGCTCCACGGAGCGGTGGTCATGATCCCGACCTTCACCTATTCGATGGGTTGGACGGGTGAGCCGGATCCGTTGTGGTACCGTTTGATCTGGTGGGGTCTGGGGCACCAGTCGCAGCAGGTGAATGTGGCCGCGATGGTGGCGGTATGGTACATGATCGCGACCTTGTCCACCGGGGCCAAACCCATCAATGAAGCGGTATCTCGAGGGGCCTTCGTGCTCTACATTTTATTCATTAACGTGGCTTCCGCCCACCATCTCCTTGTGGAACCCGGTATGAGCTCGAGCTGGAAGATCTGGAACACCGGGTACGTGATGTACCTGGCCGTCCTGGCCTCCATGGTCCACGGCTTTACGATTCCGGCATCGGTCGAGGTGGCGATGCGCAGCAAGGGCCACATGGCCGGGATTTTCGGCTGGCTGAAGGCCCTGCCCTGGCGCAACCCGGCTTTTTCCGCGGCGTTGTTGTCGCTGATCATCTTTGGATTCATCGGTGGAATCACCGGTGTGACCCTGGGGACCCAGCAGATCAATATAATCGCCCACAACACGCTCCGGATTCCGGGACACTTCCACGCCACGGTGGTGGGGGGAACGACCCTCGCGTTTATGGGTGTGGCCTATTACGTTGTTCCGCTCTTTTTCCGGCGGGACTTCGTCTGCCGGCCCCTGGCCCGGATTCAACCCTGGATCTTTGCCGCCGGAATCACGCTGATGTCATTCGGGATGTCCTTTGCGGGTTCGATGGGCGTGGCGCGACGCACGTCGGATATCGCTCCGGCCGAGGAGGCTTATGGCGCCGTGGTGCACTTCTTCCTGGCCATGGTCGGTATCGGGGGCGTGCTCGCGGTGCTCGGGCTGCTGGTGTTTGTGGGCCTTGTCGTCGCCACGGTATTGTTCGGTCCGTCCAATGTGGGACGACCGATGAAATGCTGGGGAACGGCGGTTGACCTCGGATCGAAAGGAGCGGTGCGGAAGGGCAAGAGCGGATCGTATTACACGCCGGGAACGGTGGTCCTGGTCGGCATCTTCCTCACCGCGTTTGTGGTGTATTACTTCGCGAACTGGCGCGCCCTGGCGGATGTCTGGCCGGTGCGTTGATGAACGGGAAACGAGGCAGGCCTTTACGCGGGATTGATGCCCGCTGGGGAAACGGGCCTTCGTCCCTTGAACGGGGCGGAGGCGGGAGTTGAGGACGAATGGAGGATTGTTTATGAATAAGGGGAATGGCAACGAAGGGGGCGAGGGCGGACGCGGGTTCACCGAGCGTTTGACCGACCGGGTGACGGGGTTTTTCGAAGGTACCGCATTCCCGGTCTTCGCTCTGGCCGGAACCGGGTTTTATTTAATTTTCCTGGTGGCCGCGGTTTTCTGGCCCTCGGGCGAAAGCGTCTGGGGTTCGTTTGCCCGGGATTTCAGGGAGTGGTGTTTCGATTACGACGCCGCCACCGGCGCCATGGAATGGAACTGGGTTTGGATGATGCTGACCCAGCCCCTGGTGCTCCTGGCGATTGTTTGTTACTTCTGGTGGCGCCCGCTCGCCGAGACCTGGCGTACGGGCTGCCGGTTTCTGGCGGCGCCCTCCGCCGCCGGCGTGGCCTTTGCCGCATTGATCGCGGGCGTATTGCTGATTCTCGCCATGGAGGAGGAGCCGGAATCGCTGGCGTTTCCCGCGGAACGCATTCGGACGGCGTTGCCCGCTCCGGAGTTCACGCTCGACAATCAGGAAGGGGAGACGGTGAGCCTGGCGGATTACCGCGGGGAGGTCGTTCTGCTCACCGCGATTTATTCGACCTGCGGAACGGCATGTCCCATGCTGGCGGTTCAGGCGAAGCGAAGTATCGAATCACTCCCGGAACACCTCAGCGACCGGATTACCTTGATGGCGATATCTCTCGATCCCGAAGGGGATACGCCGGAGAACCGTTTGGAGGCGGCTCGCAGCTACGGACTTTCGGCGCCGGGATTTCACTTCCTGAATGGCGAACCCGAAGTCGTCAACGGCCTCCTCGACCGTCTGCAGGTAACCCGTTTTCCCAATCGTCAGACGGGGGAAATCGATCATGCCAATATGTACTTTCTGATCGATGCCGACGGGACCATTGCCTACCGCCTGAACTTGAGTGATCGGCACGGAGCGTGGCTTGTGGAGGGATTGCGTCTTTTGGCCGAGGAATCATTGGAGGCCCGGCTCGCTCTCTCGACGACTGAAAACAAATGATCGCTTATGACCGCAAAGCCGCGGTCCGAAAGGGGTGTTGGGGACCTGGCAACGACCGGCTCCGGGGTGAGCCGCGACCGGGGAACGATGGCGTGGATCGGGATATTTCCGCCAGGTCGGGTCGGGGTCCCGGGGTGATTTGTTTTTTACCGAGGGATTTTGTCTTATGAATTTGGATGGCAACAGGTCGTTACCGGGAACGGATGCCGGTTCTTCCGGAAGGATGGTATTTGCCTGGGAGGAAAAGGAACCCCGGGTGGCGGAACCGGGGAATCCTTCCGGCCGGGATTCCGGACTTCCGGAAGAAAGGGTGCGGGGCGCCGGCTCGCTGAGGGCGGTCGACCGGGCGTTTTCCCGGCTCGACGGCTGGCTGGATCGGTACATGCCGGAATCGTTGAATCCCCTGGCCCGGACGGGCGCCATAGCCAATACCTGTCTTCTGGTGGCCGTGGTGTCCGGAATCCTCTTGTTGTTCTGGTATTCCCCGAGTGTCCGCAGCGCTTACGATTCTCTGGAGGCCCTGAGGGACGGGTCGGGCCTGGGTCAGTTTGTACGCTCCCTGCACCGGTACAGCTCCGATGCCTGCATGCTCTTTATTCTCCTTCATGTGGTGCGCGTATTGGTCTCCCTGAAGTTTACCGGAGCGCGATCCCTCGCCTGGGTCAGCGGCTTCGTTCTGTTGGGCGTCATCTGGCTGATCGGATGGACCGGGTACTGGCTGGTCTGGGATGAGCGGGGCCAGCAGGTGGCCCTGGGCACGGTTCGCTTCTTCAGTTTTCTGCCCTTTCTGGGCGACCCCCTGGCGCGCTCGTTTCTGGCCAACGATACCGTGCCGTCACTGCTCTTCTTCCTGGTGTTTTTTACCCACATGCTCCTGCCCCTTGCGGTGGCGTTTCTGTTGTGGCTCCACCTTTCCCGGGTTTCCCGTCCCAAGCTGTTGACCGGGAAAGCACTGACATTCTGGATACTGGGAACCCTGGTTGTTCTCTCGGTACTGATGCCGGCGGAAAGCGCCGGACGGGCGGACCTCTCCAGCCGTCCGGACGGATTTGAAATGGACTGGTGGTACCTCTGGCCCCTGGTTCTGACCGACCGTCTGGGCGGCGGCATGCTCTGGGCGGTCACCTTTATCGGGGCCCTCGGGTTGTGCGGCGTCCCCTGGTGGCTGGTCAAACGCTCGAAGGAATCGTGGACCGCGCGGGTGGACGAGGACGCCTGCCAGGGATGCACCCTTTGTTCGAAGGATTGCCCCTTTGATGCCATCCGGATGGTGGAGCGTAAAGGAAGCGGCAAGCGGGCGGGTCAGATGGCGGTGGTCGATCCGAACCGCTGTGTTTCCTGCGGCATCTGTACGGGTGCTTGCGACTCGGACGCCATTGCCTTGCCGGGGTTCGAGATCCCGGAGGAGAAGGCATCGGTGGCGGCCTGGATTCGATCGCGCCGGGAAGCGGGGGAAACGGCCTGGGTGGCCTACGTGTGCGGCGAGGCCGCCGGCCAGGGGTTGAACGTGAATCCCATCACGTTCGCCTCGCCCTCGCTGCCGGGTTTCCGCACACGCAAGGTGCCTTGCGCGGGTTGGGTGGGGGCGCCGCTGATCGAGTTTATCCTGGAGGCGGGTGCGTCCGGTGTCCTGGTGGTCGGATGCGAATCGGGCGAGGCCAGGTTCCGGGAGGGAGGCGAGTGGCTCGACCAACGCCTCGCCGGGAAGCGCAAACCCATTCTGCGGTCGAGGAGGGCGAATCCGGGACGGGTGCTTTTCCTGCGCGCGGAAGCGACGCGTCCCGATAGACTGGCCGAATCGGCATCGGCGTTTCGGGCTTCCCTGGAGAAACCGGTCACCCGACCGGCCAGGCGTCCGGCCGCGATCGCGGTGGGCGTGCTGCTGGCCGGAGTCCTGGCGGCGGCCACCTGGGTCGGAAGCGACGCGCCGTACCGGGCGCCGGATGCGCCCCCCGAATTGGTGGTCTCCTTCAGTCATCCCGGGGCGTTCATGGAAGCGGAGCGGCGGCTTTCGCCGGAGGAGCTCGAACGCCTGCCGGCGCACATGCGGACGGAGACGGTCTCGGGCGGACGGCGCGCGCCGGTCCGGTTGCGCGTGACCGTGGACGGTTTGGTCCTGGTCGACCGGGAGTACCGTCCCCGCGGCTTTCGAGGCGACGGTCCCAGCACCGCGCTGGAAACGATCGAGATGCCGGTGGGGGCCGGTCATTTGCGGGTGCAGGTAAGCGACAGCGCCGAACCGGAAACGTGGACGCACGAGTGGTCTGGGGAGATCGACTTTACCCCCAGGGACCGGCGGGTGTTGCTCTTTGATGCGGGCGAGTTTTCCCTGCACTGACCGTCGCCGGGGGGGAATCCGAGGGGTGGCGGGCAAGGAGACGAACGCCGTTGCGCGTGGGAGCGGTTTGGCGGGTGAGGCCTGCGGCCGATCGTCGGTACGCCGCTCGGCTCGCGGTGCGCCCTTATGGCCGGTTCCCGGCGGGAGGGGGGTCGTCGCGCCGATGGCGGGCCAGTACCCGTATGAATTCCGGGGTGGTGCCGCAGCAACCGCCGACAAAATCCGCACCGGCTTGCACCAGACGGTCGATGCCGCGGGCAAACGCCTCCGGCGACATGGAATAAGCGGCCCGGCCGTCGACCATTTCGGGCAGGCCGGCGTTGGGTTTGAGCCACACCGGAAGGGACGTCGCTTCGCGAAGGCGTAGGCAGATGGGCATGTATCCCTCGGGGCCGTTGCCGCAGTTGGCGCCGATGGCCGAGGCGCCCGCCTCCTGAAGTCCGGCGGCGGCCTCCTCGGCTGTCACTCCCATCAGGGTACGGTCTTTCTCCCGGCCACTATCGAATACCATGCAGGCCACCACCGGAAGGCCGGTGCGGATCGCCGCCCTGACCGCGGCGCGCGCTTCCGCCAGGTCCGACATGGTCTCCACCACAAGGGCGTCGGCTCCGCCCTCCGCGAGGGCATCAGCCTGTTCGGAGAAAGCGTTTTCGAGGTCGGCTTCGGTGGTTTCCCCGGAAAGCAACATGACGCCGCTGGGGCCGATGGAAGCAAAAACGGATACGTCCGGCGGCGCCGCCCTTCGGGAAATCGCCGCCCCGGCCCGGTTGATGTCGCGCACCCGGTCGGCGAGACCGTGCCGGGCGAGGACGAAACGGTTTCCGGAAAAGGTATTGGTCAGGATAACGCGGCTACCCGCTTCCACGTAACTTCGGGCCACCTGTTCCACCTTTTCCGGGTGTGTCAGGTTCCAGGCTTCGCCCGGCTCTCCGGCCAGGGCGAGTCCGAGGGCCTGCATTTGCGTGCCCCAGGCACCGTCGGTCAGGACCGGGCGTTCCGGGATCAAGTCGTTTATGAGGCGGGAGGATGCGGTCATGATTCGTCGGGCCGGATGGGAAGGCACGTTGTGATTACGGAGCCAGTCGGGCAATTTGCCAGGAATCGTCGGTTTGACGGGTGTAGAAGAAGCGGTCGTGCAGGCGGTTTTTCCGGCCCTGCCAGAATTCGATGGTGTCCGGGACGACCCGGTACCCGCCCCAGGTCGAGGGCAGGGGGATTTCCCCCTCGGAGAATTTGTGTTTCATCTCTTCGTACTTCATTTCCAGAACCTTGCGCGATTCGATGACCGAACTCTGCAGCGAGGCCCAGGCGCCGAGGCGGCTCCCGACCGGACGGGTGATAAAGTAGCGCAGGGATTCGGTATGCGACAGGCGAAGAACCGTTCCGGTGACGCACACCTGGCGCTCCATCCGCAACCACGGAAAAAGCAGGGCGACATGGGGATTCTCGGCCATCTGGCGCGCCTTGGTACTCTCGTGGTTGGTGTAAAAGACGAACCCTCCTTCCTCGATATGTTTCAGCAACACGGTGCGGACAGTGGGACGGCCGGCCGCCGATGCGGTCGCCAGGGTCATGGCGTTGGGGTCTTCCTGTTGTGAGCCGCAGGCCTCGTCGAACCAGCGTTTGAACTGCTCGATGGGGTCCGCCACGAGGTCTTCCCGCCGCAGCTCGCTGCGCGCGTACTCGTATCGTTGCTGGGCCAGTGGTTTTCTTGGTTTCATGGTTGATTGGGTCGATGCGGGCGTTTCCGGCAAGGGGCGGAAGGGGTTCGCGGGCAACCCTAAGGATCGTTGTCGGCCCGTACGGAGGATCTGTCCATGAGCTGGAATTCCCCGGCCATGCCCGCTTCGACGTGCCCGGGAATGGTACAGTAATACGTGTCGTCGAATTCGGCCACAAAAGTCAAATGCGTGGTGGCGCCTTTCTCCAGGATGGTGTCGCTTCGCAGCCTGTGACGGCGCAAGGCGATGTCGTGTACCATGCGTTCCCCGTTGACTATGATGAGGGTAACCGTTTCCCCGCGATGAGCCCGGAGAACGGGATTCTTGACGCCGTCGATGTCCCCTCCCTGGCCGATGTAGCCGATCATGAGAGCTTCGAGGCGGTACTCGCGGTCGGCCGGCCCGACGGGGGATTCGGCGGAGGGCGAGGGTTCACAACCGGTGATCAGAAAGGCGATGACAAGGGCTGCCAGCGTGGCGGTAGTGGTTTTCATGGTGGATGTCAGTTTACCGGGCCGGCTTTCATCGCGGTTTGATCCGGATCAAAACAGCGTGCGTTTCCGTCAGTGGATACGCAGCCCATGGTCCAGGAGGAGGGAGCAAAGGATCACGGTGAGATAAACGAGAGAGAAACGAAACAGACGTCCGGCGGCTTCATCGCGGCGGCGGACGTCGCAAAACTCAATAACGCGGAAAAGGAAGTACGCGCCGGCGGCGGTGGCGGGAAGCCAGTAGACGGGACCGGCGCCGAGGAGAATCGGGGTCGCACTGGCGGCCAGCGTGAGGATCGCATAGAAAAGGGACCGGTTGGCCGCCTGGCGCCCCGTGCCGTCGACCACCGCGAGCATGCGGAATCCGGCCCGGCCGTAATCCCGGCGGTAGCGCCAGGCGATGGGATGAAAATGAGGCATCTGCCAGAAGAGAACGATGGCGAATACGCTCCATCCGGCCGGGGTGACGGTGCCGGTGGCCGCGGCCGCACCCAGCAGCGCGGGCAGGGCGCCGGCAATCGCGCCCACCTCCGTGCACCAGGGGGTCCGGTGCTTCATCGGCGTGTAGACCAGCCAGTAGAGGACGATGGTCGCCAGGGCGAAGATCCCGGCCAGGCTTGAGAGAAAAGCGAAGAGGATGGTCAATCCGGACGCCGAAAAGAGCGAGGCGAGCGCCAGGGCGCTTCCCGGAGAAATCACCTTTGTGGGTATCGGCCTTCCGCGGGTGCGGTCCATTTCCGCGTCGCGGGTGCGTTCACTCCACTGGTTGAAAGCGGCGGAGCCGAAAGCGGAAAAAAGGGTTCCGAGGAGGAAGAGCAGGAAACGTCCGGCGGAGTGATCGGCCGTGCTGAGGAGGTAAGCCGTGGCCGCGGGAAAAGCGGCCATCAGGGTTAACGGAGCCTTGACCAGCACGAACACCGCCTTCAGCACCTGCCACGCCGAGGAGGCGCGGGTTGCCGGTCGAGGCTGTTGGAGAGGATCCGTACCCGGTGCGGGTTCCATGGTTTGCGTTTGCGTTTGGGCGTCGCGGGTTTCGGGTCCGTTCATGTGCCGGAGGACCCTTCCGTCGGGCGCTCCGTGACCGGCTTCCGGGAATGGGCCGCGGACGGGATCCGCGCCGGGTTTGTCGGGAATCTGCATTTGCCGCTGGGCATGGTCATGGTGGGCGATCCTAGCGTCCACGGGCGGGAAGTACATGGCAAAAATTGTCCAATGTTTCGCACCGGTTGTGTTCCGGTAACGAACCGGGTGCGGCCAACGGGCGGACAAGGCGCGCGTGGTTTTGAGCAAGGCACGCTCGGACATTGCTTCGAGGAAAGAGTAGGTTGCACCCGGGTGAACGAGTATCGGAGGACACGTTCGATGCATGAAGTCGGTCTCATGAAAAGTATTCTTGAAATCGCCGTGGCGGAAGCGTCACGGGTCGGGGCGGCTCGGGTCGGGCTCATCCGGGTGCGAGCGGGAACCCTGTCCGGCGTTGTGCCGGCCGCGCTTGAATTCGCCTTCGACGCGATGCGGGGCGAGAATCCCGTCACGGCCGGCGCGCGGCTGCAAATCGACCCGGTGGCGGCCGCGTGTCGTTGCCGCAATTGCGGTGCCGGGTTCACGCCCGCGGATTTTGTTTTTGCCTGTCCCCGGTGTCGGAGCCTGGATGCGGAAATTCTCCGGGGGCGCGAACTGGAACTCTCACAATTGGAGGTAAACTGATCATGTGTGACGCGTGCGGGTGCAATCGAGAGGAACCCTTCGCCGTGCATACGGACGGGAGGGAGAGCGGAGATGCGGGCGGGCACCCGGGACACGTTCACGTGCACCGGGACGCCCGGGGACATGCCCGCGTACACACCCATGGACCCGGGGACGACGGCGGAGGGAACCCCAGGAATGTGGATGTGAACCGGTCCGTGCTCGAGGCCAATGACCGGTTGGCGGAACAGAACCGGGGGTTTTTCCGGGCCAAGAACGTGCGGGTGATGAACCTGGTTTCGTCCCCCGGCGCGGGAAAAACGGCGCTGCTGGAGCGAACCCTGGCTGAATTCGGCGACCGCGCCCGAATGGGGGTCATCGTGGGCGATCTCGCTACCGAGAACGACGCCCGGCGCCTTCGGGGGCGGGGGGCGGAGGTGGTTCAGGTCAACACCGGGAGCCTCTGTCACCTGGATGCGCGCATGGTCATGACGGCGTTGGAGGCGGTAGACCTCGACGGCATGGACCTCCTTTTTATCGAAAACGTGGGCAACCTCGTCTGTCCCTCCTCGTTTGACCTGGGTGAACAGTTGCGGGTGGTCCTCCTCTCGGTTCCGGAGGGAGAGGACAAGCCCCTCAAGTATCCCCCTGTTTTTAAAGGGGCCGACCTGGTGCTGCTGACCAAGACCGATCTGGTCGAAGCGGTCGGGTTCGACCGGGAATGCGGCGTGGACAATATTCGGCGCATCGCGCCCCAGGCCCGGATTCTCGAGGTTTCCTCCCGGACCGGTGCGGGGATGGAGGCCTGGTACCGGTATCTTGAAGAGCAGGGGAAGGCGGTGGAACCGCATTCGGCCGCCCGCGCTCATTGAACCTTTTTTCGTCAATTTTCCGTTCCGGTTCACCGTTTACTGACAACGCATGCCAGCTTCCCGGGAAATAGTCCGACAAGCCGCCGCTACGGCCCGTAGCGGCAGGGAGGACGTGTGCATCAGGGTGGAGGGAACCGTGCAGGGGGTGGGGTTTCGTCCTTTTGTCTACCGGTTGGCGCGGGAATGCGGAGTGAGGGGATGGGTGCGCAACGATGCGCGCGGGGTGTTGATCGGGGCGACGGCGTCACCCGGGACCCTGTCCCGTTTTGAAAATGCGCTGCGTAACGGCACGCCCCCGGCCGCCCGAATCGATCGGATTTACAGAGTCGGTACGACCGAAACGCAT
>PXDC01000368.1 GCA_003565135.1 Verrucomicrobiota bacterium | reverse complement strand
GCTACGTGGCGGACACCTTTCGGAATAGTTTGGGTGTTTCGCACAAGATTTCACGAATAACGGACTAAGCTACGCTCGACACACCGCCTTAACCGAGCAGCATTCCGGCTATCCCGTTCTTGTGGCGACCGGGTTTATCCCGGGAGATCCGGGGACCTGGCGAATCGGGGGATAAACCCCCTCGCTTCGAAGAAATCTGAAAACGTGGCGATGGGGAATATAATAACCAGTCCCGAATCCCCCATCATCAGGCCCCGGAAGTGCCGGTGCCGGCCGCTTCTAATCCGGGGTGCGCACGATGGAGGAGAGTGTAGTGGAAATAGATAAAAATGTATATTGACAGGTTGCCGTCCGTACGACAATTTGCTGGAAATTCACGCCAAACCGGTGTATTTTACCTATTGAATCTGATTTCGTTCTCTTAACAACCCAAACAGTGACTTATCATGTACCGTAACCAAAACCATTCCCGTCCGGCTCCGGCGGCTTTACCGGCGCGGGCATTCACCTTGATCGAACTTCTCACGGTCATCGCCATCATCGGCATCCTGGCCGCAATCCTGATTCCTACGGTCTCCGCCGTGAGGGACAGTGCGCGTGCCGCCAATTGCGCCTCGAATATGCGGCAGATCGGCCAGGCGGCGTACATGTATGCGGAGGACAATGACGGGTGGGCTCCGCCGGCGTTTGACCGGTTCGCCCATGAACGCCACACGGGTTCGACTACCGGAACCAGCATTTTTGCGACTTTTCACTTCGGACTCTGGCCCTACATTTATGAAACACCGTTTCCCGGGTCTCAGGCGGTGCAGACGAGCCTGGCCAACGGCAGTCCGTCCAGTTACGAAACGGTGTTTCATTGTCCGGCCCGCCATGCCTCGTACCCGCACGCAAACCAGGCTCCCGGGCGCATCTTCATAAGCGGGAACACCGAAAATTTCGGCTCCGCCCGGTATTCCTACGGGGTGAACACGCTCGCCGCGCGCGGTGAGCGAACCGACGAGCCGGTGAACCTCGAATCGCTTTCGGCGGCGTCGAGAACCGTTTTTGTGGGTGAGACCTACTACTGGTATGTCAACTTCGGGTGGCATTGGACCCGTTTCGGGGTCGTTCCGCACAACGAGACGGCCAACCACTTGTTCTACGACGGCCATGTGGAACGGCTTTCCCGGAACGACATCCCCCCGCAGGACCAGGCGCGCAACACCGTATTCTGGGCCGGCGACAACGCCCGCAACTGATCTTCTCCCCTGATGGAGGAAAAGCCGCCCCGGTTTCGGCCGGGGCGGCTTTTTTTGCGGGCGTGTAGGCGGCAAAATTTCCATTCGTTCTTGCCAAACCTCCGGGGGCTCTCTTGAGTTGCTTTTTCGGAGTGCGGGCTTCGTGCACTCCGCGGGCGAAATACATCCGTTTGTTCCCGGAATGCCGGGGCCCGAAAGAGCGAACCAGGTCGAAGCAATGAGGACAGTATTATGGCAGTAAAAGTAGCAATCAACGGATTCGGGCGCATCGGCCGGCTGGTATTCCGGTCCCTCGTAGACCAGGGGCTCCTGGGCAAGGAAATCGAAGTGGTCGCGATCAACGACCTCGTCCCGGCGGCCAACCTGGCCTACCTCCTCAAGTACGACTCCATCCAGGGTCGTTTCAAAGGCGAAGTCTCGACTTCCGGCGACGACACTATCGTGGTCAACGGCAGCAAGATCAAGTGCCTCTCGCTCCGGGCGGAACCGGCGCAGCTTCCCTGGAAGGAGTACGGCGTGGACATCGTCCTGGAGTCCACCGGGCTCTTCGTGCAGGACGAAAAGGCGCGGGGGCATATCACCGCCGGGGCCAAAAAGGTCCTGATTTCCGCGCCCGGCAAGGGCGACCTGAAGACCATCGTGGTCGGGGTGAACGACGATTCCCTGACGGCCGACGATGACGTGATCTCCAACGCCTCCTGCACCACCAACTGCCTGGCGCCGGTCACCAAGGTCATCCTGGACCATTTCGGAATCGAAGAGGGGCTGATGACCACGGTCCACGCCTACACCGCCACCCAGAAAACGGTGGACGGGCCGTCGCCCAAGGACATGAAGGGCGGGCGCACCGCGGCCATCAACATCATTCCCTCCAGTACCGGTGCCGCCAAGGCGGTCGGGCTGGTGCTTCCCGAGGTCAAAGGCAAGCTGACCGGAATGGCGTTTCGCGTGCCCACCCCCACCGTCTCGGTGGTCGACCTCACGGTCCGCACCGTGAAGGAAACCTCCTACGAGGAAATCTGCGCCAAGATGAAGGAAGCCGCGGAAGGCCCGTTGAAGGGGATTCTGGAGTACACCGAGGACGAAGTGGTTTCGTCCGATTTCGTGCACTGCGCGGCTTCGTCCATTTTCGATGCCGGTTCCGGGATCGGTTTGAACAATCGTTTCTTCAAACTGGTGAGCTGGTACGACAACGAATGGGGCTACAGCTGCCGCTGTGTCGACGTCATCCGGAAAGTGGCCGGGTTTCTCTGATTTGAAAAACAAACCCGCGGGGTTATGAATTCAGGCCGGCCCGCCGCCCCCGCGGGCGGCGGGCCGCTCTTTTTTGGACACCGCATCTTGTTGCATCCCGCCGGGCGTCGCCGGGCAACGCTTCCGGTGATAGCACCTTTTCCACCGATCCCGGCACAAAAATCAAGTCAACAGCCATGGCCAGAACAAAAACCATAAAAGATATCGACGTATCCGGGAAACGGGTACTGGTGAGGGCCGATTTCAACGTGCCCCTGGAGGACGGCAGGGTCTCCGATGACAGCCGGATCGCGGGCACCCTGCCCACGATCGAACACCTGCTGGAGCAGGGCGCCCGGGTCATCCTCATGAGCCACCTCGGCCGGCCCAAGGGCAAAAAGGATCCGAAATACAGTCTCCGGCCGGTCGCTTCGGACCTGGCGGACAAGCTGGGCCGTCCGGTGCTGTTCCTGGAGGAATGCATCGGCGACCAGGTCGAGGAGGCGGTGGCCCAGATGCAGGACGGCAACGTGGTCCTGCTGGAAAACGTCCGCTTCCACCCGGAAGAGGAGCAGAACGGCGATGACATGGCCAAGGCGCTGGCGCGGCTGGCCGATGTCTACGTCAACGACGCCTTCGGGTCGGCGCACCGGGCCCACGCCTCCACCGAAGGGGTGACGCGGCATGTGGATACCTGCGTGGCCGGCTTTCTCATGGAGAAGGAGCTCAAATTCCTCGGCGATCACACCGCCCGGCCGGACCGCCCGTTTGTGGTGATCCTGGGGGGCGCGAAGGTGAGCGACAAAATCAACGTGATCGAGGCGCTCCTGGAAAAAGCGGACACGATTCTGATCGGGGGCGCCATGGCCTACACCTTCGCCCTGGCCCTGGGCCGGAAGGTGGGCAACAGCCTCTCCGAACCGGACAAGGTGGAGGTGGCCCGGGCGGCTCTGAAGAAGGCGGAGGAGCGTGGGGTCAAGTTTCTCCTTCCGGTGGACAACCTCGTGGTCGACGCCATCGACTTCGACGCCCGGACCGTCGGCGAAGGTCGATTCACCGGCGAGGGTGAAGACATTCCCGACGGCTGGGAGGGGGTCGACATCGGTCCGAAGACCGTCGAGCTCTTCCGCGCCGAGATCGCCCCGGCCCGGACCGTGCTGTGGAACGGCCCCATGGGGGTATTCGAAATCGAAGCGTGCAGCAAAGGCACCTTTGCCGTGGCCGGCGCGGTTGCCGGCAACCGGGATTGCGTCTCCATTATCGGCGGGGGCGACTCGGTCAAGGCGATCAAAAAGAGCGGGCACGCGGAAAAAGTGAGTTTTATCAGTACCGGGGGCGGGGCCAGCCTGGAGTTTCTCGAGGGCAAGACCCTTCCCGGGGTCGCCGCACTCGACACCGTTTAAACACAAGGAAATACTATGAGTTCAATGCGTAAGTACTTTATTGCCGGCAATTGGAAGATGAACAAGAACGCGGCCGAATCGGTGGCGTTGGCGGAAGAGCTGGTCCGGACGATGGGCCAGCAATACGACGTCGACGCCGTCATTTGCCCGCCGTTCACCTCGCTGCAGGGAGTGGCCCGTGTGATCGAAAACTCCACCATCAAGGTGGGCGCGCAGAACATGCACCACGAGCAGAGCGGCGCTTACACCGGCGAAGTTTCGCCGGAAATGCTGCGACACCTGTACGTGAGCTACGTGATCCTCGGCCACAGCGAGCGACGCACCCTTTTCGGTGAAACCGATGCGTTCATCAACGCCAAGGTCAAAGCGGCCCTCCACAACCGCCTGCGGCCCATTCTCTGCGTGGGTGAAACCCTGGAGGAGCGCGAGGCCGACCGCATGTTCGAGGTGGTGGAAACCCAGCTCGCCGGCGGGCTCGACGGGGTCGAGGCCGACCAGACCGACCTCCTGGTGATCGCCTACGAACCGGTCTGGGCTATTGGCACGGGCAAAACCGCCACTCCCGACCAGGCGGAGGAGATGCACCGCCGGATCCGCGACTGGCTGAAAAAGCGCTTCAGCGATTCCGTCGCCGAACGCATTCGCATCGTCTACGGCGGGTCCATGAAGCCGTCCAACGCGGCCGATTTGCTCAAAAATCCCAATATCGACGGCGGCCTCATCGGCGGCGCTTCCCTGGAGGGGCGCTCCTTCGCCGATCTGGTGAAAGCGGCCGCCGGGAAGTCGAAGTAGGGGTTGGGTGATGGGTGACTCGTGATGGGTGACTCGTGACGGGTGACTCGTGACTGGTGACTGGTGACTGGTGACTCGTGATCGGGTGATTCGTTGGCCGGGGAGGCGACCTTGAGATGGGATCCCTCGCAGGCCGTTCCGTGAGGAGCGGGGGTTCCGGTTGGGCGGGGCTCGGGGTAAAGCGGTGCGGAGCACCGCACTCCGAAAGCGCTTCGCGCGAAATAACCATACCGGACGCGGGTTCCCGGTCCTCAATGAAAGGCCTGCGTGGGGGTAACGAGCAACGAAGCACGAGTTACAATGGACCAATAAAATGATTTGCTGCCAATGATATTGCCGATCAATCCAGAGCAGAAGGTTGTCAGCTGCCCGTTGTCGGTTGTCGGTGCGACAGGGCGCCGAACGAGTCACCAATCACCAATCACGAATCACCAATCACGAATCACCAATCACGAGTCACCAATCACGAGTCACCCATCCCCACCGCCTTTCGCCCCCTCGCAGGACGGGCGGGGTTACTGTATTCGGTGTTCGAGTGAGCGGATCAGGTCGACCAGGAAGGTCGGGTCGCCGGTGAGGGAGCGGCAGGACTCGGCGGCGCGGCGGGTGTGGTCCCGGGCGAGTTTCCGCGAGGCGTCCACACCTCGAAGCTGCACCGAGGTCGTCTTATCCGCCGCGACGTCGGCCCCGGCTGTTTTTCCCAGGACCTCCGTGTCGCCGGTGGCGTCGAGCACGTCGTCGATAATCTGGTAGGCGACGCCGAGGTCGGTCCCGATACCGGCGAGCCGTTCCACCTGGTCGGCACCCGTGGCGGAAAGCCGTCCCCCCATGGTCAGGGCGGCGGTGATGAGGGCGGCGGTCTTGTTGCGGTGGATATAGTCGAGCAGCTCCGGGTCGGACAGGCCGTCCTTTTCAGCCCGGATGTCTTCGGCCTGGCCGCCGATCAGTTTTTCGCTTCCCGCGGCCCGGGCCAGGTCCCCGGTCAGTTCCAGTCCCAGGGCGGGCTCGTCCCGGTAGTGCCGGGAGAGCAGAAAAAAGGCGTGGGTGTTGAGGGCGTCGCCGGCCAGCACGGCGGTGGCTTCATCGAACCGCCGGTGACAGGAAGGCCGGCCGCGCCGGAGGTCGCCGTCATCCATACACGGGAGGTCGTCGTGGATCAGCGAATAGCTGTGGATACATTCGACCGCCACCGCGGCGGGCAGGGGATCGCTCCCGGATTTCCCGAGTTCGGCCGCGGCAAGCAGGAGAATCGGACGGAGACGTTTGCCGCCGGACTCCATGCTGTAGCGCATGGCGGCGTGGAGCCGGCGCGGGCGCTGCTCCGGAGGCGGCATCAGCCGGTCGATCGCGTCTTCCACACGCTCGCGGGCGGCTTGCAGTTTTGTTTTGAAGTCCATGGGCGGATGCGTAGTCTGAGGCTTTCTTTTTCTCTCTGATGAAGCCGAGTTTCGAACAGGTCTGGCCGCGTCTCTTTTTTCAGCCCAACTGGGGTTGGAAATGTCTCTTCGGGGGAATCCTCATGGCGTTTCCCGTTATCAATTTTCTGGCCTTCGGCTACCTTTACCGGGTTTGTGAAGAGGGCCGGCGGGGCCGGCCGCTGATCCTCCCGGAATGGGAGGAGTGGCGGGAACTCTTTCTCGACGGACTGTACTTTTTTCTCATTTTTCTCGTCTTTGCGGTGGTTCCCCTGACCCTGGCGTGGTTGCTGAGCCGGTTGCCGTTTCTCAGTGTCCTCGGGATGCTGGCGTACACGCCGATGGTACCGGTGATGCTGTTGGCCGCCCCGACGACGGCGGCCGCCCTGTTCTGCTTCCAGGCGCGGCGGCGCCTGGTCGACGCGTTTGAAATCAAACGCCTTTTCATCATGCTGCAAGCCGAACCTCAAGAATTTGTCGTGCCCACGCTGGTTTTTCTCGGGATTCTGCTGGCCGGCGCACCGATTCTCCCGCTCGCTTTTTTTGTTGGCTCGGCTATTGTATTCCATTTTTATTTCACTTTGTTTCACCGACTCGAAACGAGAATGCCAACCGGCCCCTCGGGGCCCTACACCTTTCTGTAGAACCGTATGCCAACCTACGAATACGCCTGCCCCTCCTGCGGGCATCGATTTGAGACCTTTCAATCCATGAGCGCCGAGCCGCTCGCGGATTGCCCGGAATGCGATGCCTCCGGATTGCGCCGGGTGATCGGCCTGGGTGCGGGGATTATTTTCAAGGGGTCGGGGTTTTACCAGACCGACTACCGCAAGGAATCCAAGCCGGCCAACAGCGGGTCGGATGCGTCCGAAAAGCCGGAGAAAAAGGAAACGGCAACGCCGGCCAAGAGCGAATCCGGCACGACCGCGTCCACCTCGTCCAAAACCTAGCAATCAAAAGATGGCACCGCAAAAATCAAAATCGGAAAAAGACAAGGGACCCAAACTCTACGAGATTGTTATCGGCGCGATCCTGAGTGTGGTTCTGGGCGCGTTGCTGGCGGTTGTTTTCCTGGCCTTCCAGCCGGTTCGGGAAGTCGACCGCATGCCTTCGGAAGAGGCCCGTGAAAAGGGGAAGGTTTACTACGTGGCCGGCGCGGTGGGGACAGCGGGTCAGTACAATTGGCGGCCGAAACAGGCCGCGGTGGAAACGGGGCGTAGCGGGACTCTGGAGTTGGTCGAGCAGGAGCTCAACCAGTGGGCGGCAACCACGTTTTCGGACCTGGAAGATGAGGCGTACGATGACGCCGGCATGTTCTTCGTTGCGCCCCGGAGCCTGAATTTTCGGATCGGCGAGGAGGACTTGCAGATCGCCTCGGACCTGGACTGGACCGTGTTCGGGGTCACCCAGACACTCAAGGCGCAGGCGATCGGAAGGTTTGTGGATTCCGGCAGCGGCTACGCCTTTGAACCGGAGACCGTTTACGTCGGGGGCTTGAAACTTCCCGAGGTCGGTGATCTGGGCAAAGCGTTGTACGAGAAGGTCTTTGAAGCCCTCGAGCCCCAGATTTCGAGCGACTTGCGTGACGGTTGGGCCGCGCTGGCCAGTGTTTCCATTGATGAGAACAGATTGATCCTGGAAATCCCCTGATGGGAACACGGTGGTTCTGCGGCGGCTTGTTGGTCCTGGCCCCGCTTCTGGCCGGAGCGGAAACGGGAACCCGCGAGCGGCCGCTGTCATCGGTGCGTTCCCAGTATTTCGAGGTCGTCGCCCCGGACGGGTTGAGCGCCGATTACGCCGCCGGCGTGTGTCAGCGCCTGGTCGAGGTGACCCGCCCCTGGCTGCGGCTCCCGGTCAGTTTTCCCAACCGGGTCCTGGTGCATCTCGAACCGGCCGGCCGTTACCGGCACGAGGAGCCGTTTCACACCTCGGTGGAAGTGGCCGGAAATGTCAGTGTCATCGTGCGGTGGGATGCCGCCGCCCGCCTGGATGACCTGGAGCGGGCGGTGTCCCAGGCGTTCCTCGCCCGGGTGGCTTCCTGGAACCGGGCGCCGGACGGGGAGCTGGAAGTGCCCCTGTGGCTGGAGGCGGCCCTCCATCGTTCCATCCGGGCGGCGGGAAATCCGTCCTACGTCGACGGCATGGCGCGGACGATGCGGGACCGGGGCCCGATGCCCTTGCCGGTGATTCTCCAACGCGGCCGGGACGAGCCGCTGGACGAATACTTTGTCACCAACGCCTACTGGCTGCTGCGTCACCTGCAGCAGCACAGTCGGCGATCGGACCGCTTGCACAATTTGGCCATCCGGCTCGTGTCGGGCGGGGACCCCGAGCGGAGCCTGCTGGCCACGTTCGGATCCGAGTTCGAGGGCATGGAAGGCGCTCAGCTGTGGTGGGCGGTCGGCGTGCACGACCGGATCCGGCGCCGGGCCGTCACTCAGAATCATTTTTTCGACTCCCGCCAGCTCGTCCGGTCGATGAAACGTTTCACCTACCGCAAGGAGGAGGAGGAGGTCCGGTTGCGGGTGGAGGATCTTTGGGAATACCGCGACGAACCCGTCGTGCGGGCGGAGTTGATCCGGAGGATGGAACTGATGAACTACGAGATGCGGGCCGTCCACCCCTTTCACTTCAACGCCGTGCTGTCGTTGGGGCGGCTCATGGCGACCACCTACGACGGGGACGAAGCGACCTTTCGGCAATTGGTCGCGGACTTCCGCGACGACTTCCGCGAAGCCGAGCTCCTCTTTCGCGAGACCGAGGAGGCGCTCGACCGCATGGAGGAGGAGCTGGGGATGCGGTAGGGGGGCTGAAATGCTGACAGGGGACACGGGGCAGGAGGCAGGGGGGCGGGGGATCAGAGCAGCCGGGCCAGGGTGTCGATATCGACGTTTTCCCGTATCAGGTTTTCGATGACGGGGAATTTGTCGCGATCCTGGGGCTGGGTCTTGATGGTCATGCCGGTGATCCGGGAGGCGATCCGGTAGCTGTCCTCGCTGGACACGATGACCGGAATGTTGGTCTGGACGAGCAGTTCCATGACCTCGGGCTGGGGCATGACGTCGCGCGGGAGGATGATCCCCGAAATGATTCTTTTCCCCGCGGTGGCCGCCTGGGCGGTGGCGGCGAGAAGGATGTCGTCGCGGTCCCCGGCGGTGATGATGAGTGTGCCCGGCTGGAGGTAATCGAACATGCCCTTGGCGGTCATGGTTCCGATAACAAACCGCTGGATGCGCTCGTGCACGCCGTCGGACTTGCCGTTGATCCAGCGGCCGTCGATTTCCGCGGCCACCTGGGAGAGGTTCGGGGCCGAGAGCATCTGTTGCACCGGGAGGATGCCGAGCAGGGGAACGCCCAGGCGCCGGAGCGCAAGCCCCGCGTATTCCCGCACCACCTCGATCTTGGCCGGGTCCACCTTGTTGAGGATGGCGCCGGCCACGTCCACCCCTTCCCGGTCGAACAATGCCTTGTTCATGGCGATTTCGTCCACCGGGCGGCCGATGCCGCCGCGGGAAACGATGATGACCCGGGCCCCGAGGAGTCGGGCGACCCGGGCGTTGGAAAGGTCGAAAACGGATCCCACCCCGGCGTGCCCGGTTCCCTCGATGATGGTGAGATCCTTATCCCGGGAAACCCGGTCGAAGGCGCGGCAGATCCGGTCCATGAGAACGGGATTGATGGCCTCCGGGTCCCGGAGGTAGCGGCGGGTGAAGGTGCTGTCGATGGCGACCGGACTCATCGAATCGATAGGCACGTGCACGTCGTAGATCGTGTCGAGGAGAAAGGAGTCCTCGTCGACCTGGTGCCCGTCCACTTCGATAAAGCGTTGCCCCACGGGTTTGATGTAGGCGATGCGGGGAAACCGGTGCCGCAGGGCGGCGAAGAGGCCGAGGCAGGTCGTGGTTTTGCCGTCGTTCTGGCGGGTGGCGGCGACAAAGATTCTTCGCGTTCTCCGGTTGACCGGTCCGCGCAGGGGCTTTTCGCCTTTGCCGTCGGTGTCGGGGGCGGCGGTCATCAGTCTTGGGGCTCTCCGTAGAGCAGGCGGTGATCGATGGCCTGGCAACCGACGATGGTGCTGGCACCGAAGACGTCGTGGGCGCTGGAGCCGCGGCTGATTTCGGCGGCGGGTTTGGTCAGGCCCGTGATGATTTGCCCGTACATGTTGGTCTGTGCCAGGATCTGGACCAGCTTGGAGGCGATGTTGCCGCTGTTGAGATCGGGGAAGATAAGAATGTTGGCCCGGCCGGCGACGGCGCCGCCGATGTTCTTCGTCCTGGCGGTCGCGGGATCGAGGGCGGCATCGACCTGGAGTTCGCCGTCGATCTCCATCGCGACCTCGGCGGACCGGGCCTTCTGGCGCGCCAGTTCGGTGGCGGCGCGCACCTTGACGATGGCGTTGTGGTGGGTGGTGGTGCTCTTGCTGGAGTAACTGAGCATGGCCACCCGCGGCACCTCGTTGGTCAGGTGGTGCGCGATCTTGGCGGTGGTGACGGCGATGTCACTCAACTGGTCGGCGTCGGGTTCGGGAATCACGCCGCAGTCGGCGAGGAACAGGACGCCGTCGAGACCGACCTTCTTCTCCTCCTGGTCGAGGATGAGCATGGAGGAGGCCGTCTTGACGCCGAAATGGCGGGGAATGATGCGGAAGAGCGGCCTGAGGGCGCTGGTGGCGGCACTGGTGGCACCGGAAATCAACGCGTCGACCCGGTTGGTCGCCAGCATGAGGGTGGCGAAAATACTCGGGTCCTTGACCGCTTCCCGCGCTTCCTCGACCTTGAGGTCTTTGTAGCGCCGGACGGTTTCGAGGCGTTTGACAAAATCGTCGAAATCCTGGCTTCGCTCGGGTTCGATGATGCGCATGCCGTCGAGGTTGATATCGAGCTTGGCCGCGTTGTTCTTGATGGTGGTTCGGTCGCCCAGGAGGATGGGCACGCCCATCCGTTTGGTGGCGAATTGGCGCGCCGCCTGGAGAATCCTCGGGTCGGCGCCTTCCGCGTAGACGATTCGTTTGGGGTGGCGCTGGAGTTTGGCCGTCAGTTTTTCGATCAGTGACATCGGTGGGAGCGGGTCGTCGGGTGAGTGAACGTTGGCAGGGTTAATCATGAAATCGGGGGCGGCGGAACCGCAATCCTCAAGAAAGGTTTGTTTCGCGAAAATTCACTGCCATAACAGACCCCGGGTAAATACTTTATGTCGGCCAGTCTCCAGCGTATCGGAATTGTTTCCATCGCCACCGTGCTCTCCCGGGTGCTCGGCCTGGCGCGGGATATTCTGACGTTTGCCGTGTTCGGCACCTCGGCGCTCAATTCGGCCTTCATCTTCGCCTTTACCCTCCCGAACCTCTTTCGCCGGCTGCTGGGGGAGGGAGCCCTCACCGCGGCGCTGGTTCCGACGTTGAGCGAGGAGTTGGAAAACAACCGGCGGCGGGGTGTCTTTGTCCTCCTGAACAAGGTGGTGACCTGGTTGATCCTGGTGTCGGTCGGGGTGGTGGGGGTGGCTATGCTATTGTTTTACGGGATCAAATGGATTCCGGGCCTGGAGGAACGCTGGTACCTCGGGGCCGACCTGAGCCGCATCCTCTTCCCCTACATGTTGTTCGTGTGCCTGGCCGCGGTCCTGGCGGCGGCGTTGAATGTCCTGGGCCGGTTCGCCGTTCCGGCGCTTTCCGCCGTGTGGCTTAACCTGGCCATGATTGTGGCCCTCGGCGTTTTCGGTACCCTGCTGGCGTCGACGCCGGAGGGGAAGATGCGGTTTCTCTGTTTCGGGATTCTCGCCGGGGGGGTGATCCAGGTGGCGGTTCCCTGCTGGGCGCTGGTCCGCGAGGGCTGGAAACCGGCCGCCGACCCGCGATTTTCACCGCGGCTGAAGGAGATCTCGGTGCTGATGGTTCCCGGGCTGGCGGGCGCGGCGATCTTCCAGGTGAATGTGGTCGTATCGCGCGTGCTGGCCTTTACCCTGGACGAATCGGCGGTGGCCATCCTTTACCTGGCGAACCGTTTGATGGAGCTGCCGCTGGGGATATTCACCATCGCGGTCACCACGGTGGTGTTTCCGCTCATCTCACGCTACGCGGCGAGGGGGGATTTCCGGAACCTGGCCGCCGCCTACCAGAAAGGGGTGGGTCTGATTCTGGTTATCACCGTGCCGGCGGCAGCCGGCATCATCCTGCTGCGCGAACCGATCCTGGTGTGCCTCTTCCAGTGGGGCGCCTTCGGCGATGCCGATACCCGCAGCACCCTTCCCGTACTGGCCGTTTTCGCGCTGAGCCTCCCGTTCTATTCCCTGGCGGCCCATTTGACCCGGGGCTTTTATTCGCTCAAGGACATTCGCACGCCGGTGCGGATTGCCGGGGTCGGGTTTCTGGTTAACCTGGCGCTCAGTCTCGGGCTCATGACGTTCCTGGGGATTCTCGGTCTGGCCCTGGCCAACCTCGGATCGGTGATCCTGCAGAGCGCCATGCTGCAGGTGCGGCTGACGCGGCGGATTCCCGGTGTCGCGTTTCGGCGGCAGGGACGGAACCTGGGGAAAATCGTGGTCGCGGCGGCGGGCATGAGCCTGGCCGGGGCGGGCCTCCTGACGGGCCTCGAGAGCTGGCTGACGGCCGGCCGGCAGCTCGCTTTTGTATCGCTCGCGGCCGTGATTCCCGCCGCGGTGGGCGTTTACGGGGTATTGATATGGGTCCTGCGGGTCGAGGGACGCGAGGACATGGAACATCTCATCCGCCGGTTCCTGCGGGGCAAGTCCGGGGGCGGCGATCTGAACCTGTAGGCGGTGTTCGCGCCGGGAGGGTCAGGCTTTTTGCACCTTGCCCGCCTTGATGGCCTTGACCGAGACCCACATGCGTTTGATCTGGCCGCTGGGCAGCTTGACCCGGATACGCTGGAGGTTCGGGCGGAAGGTGCGCCGGGTGGTTTTGGTGATGTGGGTGCCGATGCCGCCGCTTTTCTTGGATTGTCCCTTGCGGTGGATAATGCTCCCCGTGGTCGGCCGCTTTCCGGTAATCTGACAGATTCTCGCCATTGGTCTTCTAATGAGTTAAAAGAGTGACTTTCACACGTGGCGGATGACCCGGGCAAGTCTTTTTTTTGTGAATGAGACCGAACGGTTAACTTTTCGGGGCGGACGGTCCGGCCCTGAAGGTGGCGGAAACCGTGAGCGGACCCGCCGGGCCGGCCCCCTTTACCCGCGGCGGGCGGAAAGCACCTGGAATTTCTGGCCCATGTGGCCCGGGTGAATCAACTGGTGCAGGCGGTTGCGGGCGGGGTCGGGCAGGCCGGGGCGGCGCCGGATGATTCGCTCCACGGCGCCGGAGGCGTTTTTGACCAGGAAGGCCTCCTGGCTTTCGAGCCGGATTTCCGCGAATCCGCGGCGTTCCAGCGTCTCCGTCATCCAATCCCAGCAGATGTGCCCGGTCAGGTCCTGTTCGCCGGGATTCTCCAGGATGTCGGCGACCGGCCGGTGCCGCCGGTAGCCCCGCAAGGTGCCTTCCGGGTGTTCGGCGCAGAGCTCGGACCACCGCTTGCCGTAATCAAAGGCGAGAAAAATCCCTTGCCAGGGGGGGGCGACGATTTTTTCCAGCAGAGCGACCGCTCCCAGGGGCAGATCGATGACGGCGTTTTCCGGGGCGCGGGAGGGCAGGCGGGGCAACCACGGGCGCACCGCGGGCGTGACTTCCGCCAGGACGGTCTCCCTCAGCGCATCACCGTCCAGGTCGACCCCCGCCTCCGTCCAGGCGCCCCCCCGAAAACGGACGCGGTGGAAGGGCTGGGCGTCGAAGAGTTCGTTGGAAAAAACAGCCGCCCGGGTGGGGAGGTCGAGGGGATCGCCGTAGGCCAGGGTTCGCCGTTCGGGGAAGGGTGGGGGCGGCGCCTCCCAGAGGGAATGGCCCGGTTCGGCCCCGATCTCAACCAGGGTAAGCCCGCTCATGCCCGTGCGCTGCGCCAGTCTTCCCGCCGCCTCCGCCACCAGGTCGGCGAAGACGTCTCCCGCGGTGTAGGCGGTGTAGAAGTCGGTCCGGTCGCCGGTGCCGACCCGTTCGCGGGGACGCCGGTAGTAACCGCTTCCGGGATGGTAGAGCGCGGTTTCCATGAACTCGCCGAAACTCACCGGTCCCCGGGCGCGAATGCGTTCGGCCAGGATCCGGTCCACGGGAACCGGGTGCTGCGGCCCGCCGGGGCGGGAATGAGGCTGGTCGGGTCCGTCGGACATGGTTTTGACAGCGCGGGTTTTGTTCGTATGTATGGGGTGGCGATCATGATCAAGCGAAACCTTTTTTTCTTCGTGCTCTTTCTGGTGTTGGCCAACCTCATCTTCGGGGCTTACCAGCTTTCCCAGCGCCGGACCGCCTCTTTCAGCAGCGATTATTACTCCAACATCTCGCATTTCGGCCAGGTGCTTCGCATAATCCATGAGAACTACGTCGACGCGGATGCGGTCGACTACGAGCAGTTGATCGATGCGGCCCTGGAGGGAATGCTCCGCTCGCTCGATCCGCACTCCCAGTACCTGACCCGCGACAAGTTCACCTCGCTGCAGGAGGAGACTCAGCAGCAGTACGGGGGAATCGGCATCCAGATCGAAATGCGCGACAACCGGGTCACGGTCGTTTCCCCCATCGCCAATACCCCCGGCGAGGCGGCCGGAATCCTGCCCGGGGACCAGATTGTGCGGGTGGACGGCGAGAACACCGAGCGGTACTCCACCGACCGGATGGTGGATCTCCTGCGGGGCGAGCCGGGGGAAGCGGTGGACCTGACCCTCTTCCGTCCCAAGACCGAGGAAATGCTGGAGGTTACCATCGTGCGCGAAATCATCGAGCTGGAAAGCGTTCGCGACACGGCCCTGCTGGAGGACGGGATCGGCTACATTCGGGTGACCCAGTTCGGCGAGCGTACCGGGAGTGAATTCGAGAGTGCGGTGGAGCGGCTTGAGGGCGAGGGCATGCGCGGGCTCATCATCGATCTGCGCAACAATCCGGGCGGGCTTCTCAGTGCTTCCGTCGACGTCGCCGGGCTTTTCTTCGAGCGGGGCGAAATGGTTGTGTACACGCAGGGTCGGGATCGGGAAACCCGGCACGAAATCAAGGCCCGGACACGCGCCCGCGACCGGGAGTACCCGATCGTCGTCCTGATCAATTCCGGTTCCGCCAGCGCCTCGGAGATCGTGGCCGGGTCGCTCCGCGACACCCGGCGGGCGGTCGTCGTGGGCGAAACCTCGTTCGGCAAGGGATCGGTGCAGAGCATCGAACCGCTCCGCCGCGGCGACGCGTTGCGCTACACCTCGGCTTACTACTACACGCCGGCCGGGGTCGCCATCCACAACAAGGGAGTGGCGCCCGATATCGAGGTCACCCTGACCATCGAGGAAACCGCGCGGCTGCTGCAGCAGCGAAACCGTCCGGACATGTCCCCGGAGGAGTTCCGTGAGCGGTTCGGTTTCGAGCCGGTCGAGGACAAACAACTGCAGACCGCCGTCGACGTGCTGAAGGGACTTTTCCTTTACGCCGGGCTCAACCATGGGACGGGATCCTGACCCGTCCGATCCGGCCGGCGTGATTCTCGGAGTCGAGAGTTCCTGCGACGAGTCGGCCCTGGCCCTGTTCGCGCCGGGGCGGGGGATCCGCGGGCAGTGGATCGCCAGCCAGGTGGCGCTGCACCGCGAGTACGGGGGGGTGGTTCCGGACCTGGCGGGGCGGGAACACGTGAGGAATTTTCCGGTGCTGCTGGAGCGAATGAAAGAGGAGACGGGCGCGGCGGCGTTTTCCGAAATCGCCGTGACCCTCGGTCCGGGCCTGGCCGGATGCCTCGCCATCGGCATCGCCCTGGCCGAGAGCCTTCATCTTTCGACCGGCGCTCCCCTGGTCGGCATCAATCACCTGCGCGCCCACGCCTTTTCCCCGTTTATGGCGCTGCACGAACGGGATCCACAGGGTTTTTCCGGCAACCTGGACGCCCTTCTGCCGCATTTGGGCCTCCTGGTTTCGGGGGGGAACACGCTCCTGTTCCACCTCGATCGCGGGCGCCGGCTGCGGGTGGTGGCGGAAACGGTGGACGACGCCGCCGGCGAGGCCCTCGACAAGGGAGCCAAACTCCTCGGACTGCCCTATCCCGGGGGACCGGTGATCGAGCGGGAGGCCCGTGACGGCGACCCCGGCCGGTTCGATTTTCCCCGGGCCTTTTCCGGAAAGGCGGAGCTCAAGTTCAGCTTCTCCGGTCTGAAAACAAGCTTGCGTTACCGGCTGGACGCGATGGAGCCGGACGAAATATCGGCCTGCCGGGCCGATCTCTGCGCCGGCTACCAGGAAGCCGTGGTGGGTGCCCTGGTGGCGAAAACCCGCCAGGCCCTGCGGCGCTTCCCCGTGGCCAGCCTGGGGCTCTCCGGAGGGGTGGCGAACAACCGGCGGCTGGGGGAGGCGATGCGGGAACTGGCCGCCGGCGAAAAAACGCCGTTGCTGGTTTCCCGGCCGGAATACTCGGGGGACAACGCGGCCATGATCGCGTTTGCCGCCCACGCCGATCCCGAGGGGCGGGTGCCCGGGGACCGTCCGGCGTTCCGCATGGACCCGTCCTGGGAGGCCGTCGCGGGCGGCCCTCCGGCGCGACCCTGAGCGTCAGCCGTCATCCCTCCCGCGAATCCGGGCCCGGCGTTTTCAGATAGTAACTGCTGAGTTCGCCGATCAGGTAGTCGCGGGTTTCCTCCACCGAATCGGAAAAGCGGAAGAGGCTCAGGTCTTCCTTCGAAATCACCCCCCATTCCACCAGGGCGTCGAAATTGAGGACCTCGTTCCAGAATTTTGTGCCGAAGAGGACGACGGGCACGTACTTCTGGAGCTTCTGGGTCTGGACCAGCGTCAGCATTTCGAAAAGCTCGTCCATGGTGCCGAAACCCCCGGGAAAAACCACCAGCGCTTTGGCCAGGTAAAGGAACCAGTACTTGCGCACGAAGAAGTAGTGGAACTCGAAGCCGAGATCCTCGGTGGTGTAGGTGTTGAGGTGCTGTTCGAACGGGAGGCTGATTCCGAGGGCGACCGACCGGCCGCCGGCCTCGCGGGCGCCGCGGTTGGCCGCCTCCATGATTCCCGGTCCGCCGCCGGAACAGACGTAGAAGCGATTCTGCGGCTGGGGAATGTTGTCCAGGGACCACTTGGTGAGGTCGTGGGAGAGGCGCATGGCGGCCTCGTAGTACGGCGACGCCTTCTTCAGCCGCCGGAGATGATCCAGCCGGTCCTTTTGTTCGCGGGTGATGCTCGGCTGCTCTCCGATCTCGTTCCGGATGTTCTCGAGGTCCTGCTCCGCACGGTCGTGCGGCGGGATGCGGGCCGAGCCGAACAGCACGATGGTGCTGTTGATCTGGTGCTTGCGGAAACGAATGGCCGGCTCCGTCAGCTCGCACTGGATACGGATGGAACGGGCGGCCGAGCTGGAGAGAAAATCCAGGTTCTTGTAGGCCTTTTCCGGGGTGGGAAACGGCGTGGCTTCCTGGCGCGGCGGCGGCGGGGTGGCGGCTACGGCGTAGTCATCCGCCGCCTTCTGGGCCGAGGGGGCCGACGGGAGCCGGGTGTCGATGCCGGAGGAACCGCGCCGGCGCCGGAGCGCCTTGCGATTGGAGGCGTTTTTCTTTTTTTTGGACATAAGTAAATCTAAGGGGGAGACGGATTTGATGGCGGGAAACCGCGAACCGTTACCTTTCCGAAGTCAAGGGTGACGAAAAGGACGGGAGCGACACGGATCAACGGGTTTCCAGCTTTGTTAACGAGGAATCCCCGGCGGAAGGCGGCATGAGAATCCAGAGGATCAGGTAGACCAGGATGCCGGGAAAGGCCGCGCTGAAAATCGTGAGCAGGGCGAATATGATGCGGACCAGTGTTGCGTCCCAACCGAGGTATTCAGCGAGTCCGCCGCACACCCCGGCCAGCAGCTTGTCCTGATGGGAACGGTTGAGAGCCATTTGGGAAAATTTGTTTGCGTTTACGGGTATCACAATCGGGGACTTCCCGCAATCGGGGAATTCGCCCGCCGGGCGGCCGTTGACTTCCGGCGGCGGCGTCCTATGCTGGTGCGGCATGATCGAAGTCACCCGGCGCGACCATGAGAACTATACCGTAACCGTGGAGGGCGCGACAACGACCCGCCACGAAGTCAAACTTTCGGCCGCCTGCCACGAGGACCTCACGGGGGGTAAGGCGACGCCGGAAGCGTTGATCGAGGAGTCGTTCCGGTTCCTCCTGGAACGGGAGCCCAACACCAGCATCCTTTCCTCGTTCGAGCTTTCGCTCATCGGCCGTTATTTTCCGGAGTACCGGAAAGAGATCCGCCAACGCGTCGGGACTTGAACGGTGAGCCCGGCCTACCAGCCGATAGCCGGCCGGGTGCCCTGTTTGGTGATCTGGACCTCGTCCTCCCAGAGAGCGAGGCCGGTGCGCACTTCAGTCAGGGCGAGCTGGAAAATGTAGGTGGTTTGACGGGTCCGGCCGGCGCGCACCTGGTCCTCCATAATGCGCCCGGAAAGCGTGAAGTAGGGTCGCCGCTGTTCGGTGGGGCGGTCCTCCATGAACTCCCGGTACTCGCGTTCGCTCTCCGCCAGCGGATCCTCCACCCGTCCGCCGAGCCCGATGGTGGTGGTGGTGAGTACCTTGCCGCTTTGGTTCAGGTCGCGACGGATCTTTCCGGTCAGCATGTTGGTGTCGACCTGGATGCTGGTGTTGTTGACGATACGGCTGACCGCCATGACCGAAGGCTGTTCCGGCGCCTGCTCCAGCGCGCCGGAGGTGAGCAGGGAGTCGATCATGATGTCGGCCGCCTGGTTCCAGTCCTGGATGTTGATGTCGTCCAGCGTGACGATGGTGCGGGGGCCGCCCGGGTCGACGTAGCCCGCCGGCCGGCAGCCGGCCGCGGCGCCCAGGACGAGCAGGCCGAGGGCGGATGCCGTCACGGCGCGGCGAAGGATGGACCGGGTTCGGGAGGATTCAGGTGTGATTTGCATGACGGGTGATCTGTGAAAGGAAGCGCCGGACCGAATGTCGCGAAGCGGGCTGACGTGAGTAAGTGTATGGCTTCTGAGACAGCGTGGCCGGCGGGAAGGTTCGGTGTTTTTCTCGATATACGGTGTTGAAATGAGAGTCGGGAGGGAGTGGGAAAATTGGCGACCGGACGGCCCCGAAGCCGTCAGCGCGTACTGCTCATAAGCTTGAGGCGGAAGTCGGTGACGCGCGGGTTGGGCGCCACGCCGGTGATGGTGGCGATTTCGCCGCCTTCCATGGGCAGCGAACGCCAGGGCGTGGTGGCCTGCTGGATGATCATGCCCTCGTCGTCAAACCACTCGAACTGGTAGTTGAAACGCCGCAGGCCCCGGCGGGTGTTGCGAAGCTCGACCTGGACCCGGAGCAGGTCGTTGCTGACCGTGGCCTCGTTGACCGCCCGTACCTCGAGAATGCGGCTCAGGCTGCGGTCGGTGGTGATGCGGTGATCGTCGACCGCCTGGCGCGTTCCGGCCGGCTCCGCCCGTTCAACCGTATCCACGGTGGTGGTACAGGCGGCGAACAGTGCGATCGACAGGGCGGCGATGGCGACGAATCCTCGGCGGACAATGGGTGTGTGTTTCATTGTAGTGTGAACTGTTTGACCATCAGCGGGGTTCCCCGGGAGATCGACTTTACATGAATGACATTAACGGTTCCCTCCTCGAGCTCAACTTCAATATTCCGGGCCGAGGCGGGTGTGGAGAGGGTGAGTTTGCGGTCTTCCGGGCTGGGGAACCGGGCGATCTGGAACTCTTTGGGCAGAGTCTGCCAGGAGCGCAGATCCGCCTGGTTCATGACGATCTGGTAGACGATGCCGCCGACCTGGACCAGGGCACCCACGATGCCGCTGTCCCGGGTGGCCTCGGTTGCGGCGTATTGGGCCGTCGCCTTGGTGGCGGTGGCGATCAGGGTGCGGGCGATGACCACCGGCATTTCGTTGCGGAATTCCTGTGCAATGATGCTGTCCATGCTGGCGAGGCGGGCCGAGCGGTGATTGCCCTCGGCGGTGAGGATGGTCAGGTGGCCTTCATGGCGACCCTGGAAGCGAAGGTTGGGAAAGGCGGCCCCGATGTAGGGGACGGTGCGCGAAAGCCCCCAGAGCGCGATGTCGATGCGCACTTCCTCCCTTACCGGGGCCCGGCCGGTTTCAAAAATAACGTAGGTGGTGGGGGGCAGGGGGCGACCCCGGAGGAGGTCATCGACCAGGTCGACGTCCTCCCGGACGTAGTCGTTGGTCGCCACCATGCCGGACACCCGCTCGAAGGAGGTGCGGGCCCGTTCGAGGTCGGTCGCCACACTCCAGGGATGGGCCATGAAGTAGAGGGCGTCGAGGTACACGGCGAAGGGGTTGACGTAGTCGGCGTAAACGTGAAGGTCGTCGAGATGGGCGTAGCTGCGATCGAACTGGCTGCGAAAGCGGTCGTCGGCCTGCGATCGCTCGAAATCATACGCCTCGTCCCGTGACTGCTCGCGCGCTTCCTTCCGCGCCCGTTCGATGCGGCGGGCGTTTTCCCGGACCGCGTCGCGCTGGCGCAGGTAGGCGCGGTTGAGCTCCACCCGAGCCCGGTCCAGGTCGCCCAGTTGCAGTGCGTTCAGTGCCTTGTAGGTGTTCATCATCACCTTGTCGTAGGCGTAGCCTTCGTAGGGCAGGGCGTTGAGGTTGGTCACGGCGGCGGCCGCCTCCACCCCCGCCCGGAGGCGGGCCCGGGCCTCGAAGTCGTTGATGCGGCTTTCGGCCGCGTCAAAGGCGGCGGTGCTTTCGGCGTACCGGCCGGCGGCCCGCAGGGCGGCGCCGTGTTCGAGATGCCAGAGGATTTCGTCCCGCGAGCCGTGCCGGCGTTCGGCGGCCGAGGAGGCGACCCGGGCGGCCCGGTCGACATTGCCGGATTCCCAGGCGTTGTTCAGGCTCGACGCCTGGCGGGAATAACTGACGCAGCCCCCGGCCGCCAGCGCGGGGAGCAGGATGGCGGCGAGCAGCAGGGGGCGCAGGCGCCGGGTGTTCCGGCGTTGCGGCCGGCCGTCAGGACCGGTTGGCGGGGAAGGCGCGCCCATGAGCGTGGTTTACGCGGGGAGCGGCGGGGTTCATTCCCGGCGGCGCAACACATGCAGGCGTTCGATGCCGTAGTCCTCGAGGATCTCGGCCGTGGACGTGAGCGGGTTGACCCGGTTGATACGGACATCGCCCACCGGGACTTCTTCGCGTCCCAGCGACATGCCGGTTCCCGGATCGACGAGTTCCTCCCCGACGGCGAAAACTTCCCATACCTGGCCCGGCTCCATGCCGGCGCCGTCGCCGCGGTTGATCGTGACCTGCCGGCCGGTTTTCGCCACCACGGTGGCGGGATGGGTCACGTCGACGACCCGCAGGGCGACCTTGTCGGCCATGCGGCGGGTGATGGCGACCAGGAGGGCGTCGCTCAGGTCGCCGTCGCGGCCGATGTTTCCCGCCTGGCCGGCGACATCGCGATTGCTGATCTGGAAATTGGCCGACTCCAGGAGTCGCCCTGTCGTGGAATCATAGATACGGGCGACCATGGAAAAGCGGACGATCCGTCGCTGCGCGCGCTGGCCGATGGCCTCGAATTCGGCGGTTTCGACCACGTCCTGGAAATCATCGACCACGGGCACCAGGAGGTACCGGACCCCGGAGACGCGGAACGATTCGGCCGCGTCTCCGCCTGCCTCGATCAGGCCGGATTCGACCAGGTCCTGTTCCCGCAGGATCGCGGGGAGATCGCTGCGGCTCACCACCTGGAACTTCCGGGTGTTGTTCATGCGATCGATGAGTTGTCCGTCCATGGCCTGGAGGACGCGGTTCATCTCGTTCAGTTTCCCGGCGGCCCGGACGTTTTCGACGACCGCGGGGTTGGCGTTGACCTCGCTGATGCCGAGGGTGTCCCGTTGCTGGGCGGCGAGCGGAACAAAGGCGGCGAACCCGGTGAGGGCCGCGAGGGAGAGGGAATGTTGAAGGATGGATTTCATGGGAGGTTGAGCGGAGCTGCGGTTACACTTTCCGAAAAATTGGCGTGCTGTTCTGGTTTGCCGGTAGGGCCGGGGAGGCGAACGTCCTTTCTTATCGCCGCGGTGCGTTTTCCTCGTGTTATTGCCGCGGATCCAGCGGTTCCCCGAAGAGGCTGCGGTAGTGGTTGTCGATACGGATACCCTCGTCGGTGTCGATGCGGATGTCGATGCGGTAGCCGCTTTGGCGCAGCTGTTGGGCGTACCCTTTGAGGACCTCGATCTCGGCCTCCGCCAGGCGGGTTCCGGTTTGCAGATCGTTGAGAAACTCGGTGTAATCCCTCCAGCGGGCGAGGCCTTCCTCCGAGGGTTCCATGGCGATGTGGAGTTCGAGCCCGTCGTAGAGATTGACCGTGCGTTCCCAGTCGCGGAATCCGTCGCGGGACAACCGCATGGTGTGGAGTCCGGGAAAAGCCTCAAGGGTGCCGGGGGCGCTTCCGATCGCGACCCCGTCGAGCTCGACCGTCACTCCGTACGGTGCCATTTCGTGTTCGATGCTGGAGAGGGTGACGTTGCCTTCGGCGTCGACATGGACGTCGGGAATGGTGAGATTGCGCAGCGAGATATCGAGGTCGAAGTTGACGGGACCCGGCATTTCCCGGCGGGCGGGGGCGGGGCGTTCCCGGGTTTGGCGGGCGAGGGCGCCGGCCAGTTCGGCCGAGGCGCCGTCGAGTAGTTCGTTCAGGAGATCGCCCTCCGTGACGGTCAGGTCGGCGGTGTTGCGGTGGACCTTGCTCACCCGGACGGTATCGGAATAGAGGCTGCCGCCGCGGACGCCGTCGAACAGGCGGTAGCTGACGCGGAGGATGTTTTCGGTGTGATCGGTCTCGACCCCGTGACCCTGGTAGCGGCGCTGGTTCTGACCCCACGAGGTGATGGTGGCGGACAGCACGGTGTCGGCGCCGAGGTTCTGGGCCAGGCGCAGGGCGGAGGTGCGGCTGGAGAGGCGTTCCTCGAGGCTGGCCTCCCCGTCGCCCGGGGCCGGATCCAGGGCATCGATGGCCACCTCCCGGCTCATTACGGAAAACCCGAGTTCGGTGAATCTCGCCGTCAGAAGATCCTCCAGGACGCCGGTTTTTTCGGCGAAGGCCGGACCGGCGCGGTTCTCCACAAAGATGGCGGCGACGGGAGGATCGTCCTGGGCGCCCAGGATCGGGGAAAAGGAGAGCGCGACGAGAAGGGGGAGGAGGGTGCGGGTTCGCGGAAAAGGGAGGAATGGTTTCATGATCGTCGGCCGGTATGGTTATTGGAAAGGACCGCTTTTGATTGCGGTCAAGCTATTTGGACAACAACTCCGGGCGGATGTTGTCGAAAAAATCAATCGCCGTGCAATACCCGCAAACGAAGAAAGGCCCGGCCGGTTTCGTCCGCCGGCGCGTTGACGCGGACCACGAGACGATCGGCGGTTTCCTCCACCACGGTCGTTTCGGCGGCGCTCCAAGGATCGGTGGCGCCGAGGTCGCTGCTGGCTTCCACCAGGAAGGTCACATCGCTGGCGTCGGGGGATTTGTGCACAGTCATGGCGAGGTGCTGTTGGCCGTCGAATTCGCGGATCGCGGTTTCCACCGGCAGGGGGTGCCCCGGTTCATCTGCCGGCAGCCCGAGGGCGTACTTCAGCAGGTTGGGGATGCCGTCGTTTGCCGGGGTCGCGGCGGGTCCGCTCAAGTCGGGGTTGTCGAGCTGTTCCCCCGTGAACTCCCGGTTTCGCCAGAGGTACCAGGGCGGCTGGGTGATGCGGTAAACCTCGCCGCTGAGGGTGACGAGGTAAAGCTCGCCGTCCGCGTCCTCGCCGAACGAACTCGGGTTCTGCACGCTGCCGTCAATGCTGTTGTTGAAGGCTTGGGTCCAGTCTGTGATATCCGTCACCGCTTCCCCGTCGTAGCGCAGGGAGTTGATGAAGGCAGCCATGTAGTCGGCGAAAAAGTAGGCCCCCTGCAGGTGTGGCATGGCCGCACCCCGGTAGACGTATCCCCCGGTGATCGAGCGGCGACCGTTGAATTCGTAGTCGTAAATCGGGTCGACGTTGCCTTCGGGCCTCGGGCCGCCGACGCCCCCGGACGGGGTCGCGATCATGCCTTCGCGCAGGCGCCACCCGTAGTTTTCACCGCCCTCGCTGTCGGTCGGTTGAAAATTGATCTCCTCGCGGGCGCTCTGGCCGACGTCGGCGATCCAAAGGTCGCCCGTTTTCCGGTCGAAGCTCGGGCGCCACGGGTTGCGCAGGCCGTAGGCCCAGATCTCCGGCCGGGGATCCTCCGGCCCGTCGTCGCTGTCGGCGAAGGGATTCTCTTCCGGGATCGCGTAGTTGCGGGTGCTGTCGTCCGGAAAACCGTTGCTGTCGATGTCGATGCGGAGCATCGCACCGAGCAGGGTTTCCGTTCGCTGGCCGTGGTCGCCGGGATCGTTGCTGCCGCCGCCGTCGCCCAGGGCGATGTAGAGGTAGTCGTCCGGTCCGAAGCCGATCCAGCCCCCGTTGTGGTTTCCGGACGGCTGGGCGACGGTCATCAGATCGAACGCGCTGCCGGGATCGGCGAGATCGGGATCGCTGGAAACCTCGTAGCGTTGGACGAAGGTTGCGCCGCCCGAGCCGGTGAAGTTCACATAAAAATAGCCGTTCTCTTCGTAATCCGGATGAAACGCCAGACCGAGCAGGCCGCGCTCGTTGGCGGCGGTGTTGGGAGAAATCGACAGAAACGGCGTCGCGTTCAGCTCGCCGGTTGTCCGGTCGAGAATGAGGATGTCGCCGTCCTGTTCGACGATGAACAGCCGGTCGTGGTCGCCGGGCGGCGCGGTCACGTACACCGGCCGGTCGAGCCCGGCGGCCACTTCCTCCAGGATCAACGGACCGTAGGGGGAGTCGTCTCCGGCCGCGGCCGAAACCGGAAGGATTACGGAAAGAAGGCCGAAAACCGTGTTCCGAATCCCGCATGCCACGCCATGGTTTGCCCGGTTCATAGGACCTCCTTTCAAATGCATGATTTAATCCCGAAGCTCAAGACGCTTGACCGCATAAAAACGCTGGTGCGATGCACGGTACCAGCTCCCATGACGGGAACGATACACGATTGGACGCATGAGTAAACCCTAACCCGGAGGACCCGTTGCCCGGTGGCAGCGCGCCGCTTCAGCTGGCGCCGTACTGATAGGCGCCGGTCGTCGCGGCCGCCGGCACGCTTCACGGATCGAGGGGAGCCGGGGTGGAATGAGAGCTGGAAGTCCGGAGGCGGTTAACCGGTCCAGAACCCCTTTAAAAAAGGGTCGGGGTGAGAGGATTCGAACCTCAAAAGAATGCCACCAATGACCACGAAACGGCTTAATTATGCGGAATATAGATGTAGCAAATTGTAGCAAATTACAGGATGAAACAGTTCATTTAGCAAATCGTTAGCAAATCCAAGTGGCCTTGGCGGGCGGTTTTTGGTGCATCGAAAGTCGGGCAAAAATTGTTGAGGTGC
>PXDC01000441.1 GCA_003565135.1 Verrucomicrobiota bacterium | reverse complement strand
GCTTATGACCAACTTTTTAATTATTTTAGTTCCGATTGATGTGGATCAGAATCGGAGAGCTGAAACCCACGATCCTGCAACCAACCCGCCCCCGGGCATGCAAAACGCAAGAGAATCAAACCGGCGGCCGCCACGGTGTGAATGCTTCACCCGGGACCGAAGAACGATCCCACTTTCTGCGGTGAGCGGGTCGCCAGATCCTCCAGCAACGCTTCGATATCGCCCGGCGCCAACCCGGTTTTTGCCTGAATGATACCGACCAGATCATCGAATTGCTCGACCATTCGGTCCAGCTGTGCGATCGGCCTGTCCCCGTGGATCCTCATCACTTTTTTTTGCTTGAGCGCCTTCCCTGCGCATAACCGGTCATCATTTGTATTCATGCAAATACCTCCATCGGTCTGTTCGGCGCGGGGACCCACGCCCGCCGCCCCGGCAACGCGGTGCTCCCTGCGACCCGAAGCGTTCCGTCGTCATTTGTTTCCGGGAACCGGAACGCAGGTTGTATGCCACGGAAGAAGGATCACTATTCTGCTATACATGAACACTTTACCCCATCTCACCCCCGGCGAACGTTCCCGCGAATCGCCATCCGCTCCCCTCGATTCGTGCAGGGTGCAGGAAGCCGAACGGCGATTTCGATACCTCCGGCGGACCGAACCGGACGGGTCAATTCCCGGGATTCAACCAGCCGGTTGTTTTTTTGCGACCGACCAGCGATTGGTACCCGGAGGCGAGTTCCTGAAATACCGTCGCCCGTTCCCACGGCCAGGCCTCGCCCGAAACGAGATCCCAGAAAGGGCTGGTCGAGAGGGCTTCGCGGGTTCGGGCCGTGTAGTCCCGGTTGTCGCTGCGGAAATAAAGCATGGCCTCCGGCCGGCACACCGAAGACAGGAGTTCGAGAAATCGGGGCTGGACCAGGCGGTGTTTGTGGTGACGCCGCTTCGGCCACGGATCGGGGAAGAGGATGAACACCCGGGAAAATGCGATCCCGGCGGGGAGATTCTCCAACAGGAGCAACGCTTCCGCCTGAATCCAGGTAATATTGTCCAGTCCCGCCCGGTCGGTTTTCCGGCGGGCGCGTTCGAGCCTTGCCCCGGCCACGTCGACGCCCAGGCAGTACCGGCCCGGATGAGCCTCCGCGTAGGCGGCGAGAAAATGGCCGTGGCCGCACCCGATCTCCAGGTCGTAATTGTCCCGATCGAGGGGTAACGCGGTCATCCTCGCGCGAAGTTCGTCCCTCCGAGTCCGGAATACCCGCAGGTAATTGTCGGATACCCCATCCAGAGGTGCGGCGTAGCCGTAGGGAACTTTCATTGCCGTAATTTACTTATTTACAAAAACTTAATTGCATTCAACCACCTCCGGACGCCCCTGAGCCGGACCTACCGGCCCGCCGGATTCGCCGGTCGGCGGCCGTCTTCCCGCCGGCGGCGCGCGCTTTCCAGGTACACCAGGATTATATTGATATCGGCCGGGTTCACCCCGCTTATCCGGCTTGCCTGACCCAGGGTCGTCGGTCGAATCGCCTCCAGCTTTTGCGCCCCCTCTTTCCTTAAACCCTTGATATCCATATAATTAATGGACTCCGGTATACGTAAGGACCCCACCTGGGACAATCTTTCAATCTGTTTCATCTCCCGCTCGAGGTACCCCCGGTAGGTCACCCGGTAAAGCACCTCTTCGCGAACCGCGGCCGGCAAGCCCTCAAAAGCGGCGGGGAACGGTATGTCGGCCTCACGCCGGCGGGCGCGTTCGGCAAACGTACCCTCCCCTGTCCGCTCCTCCTCCAGGCGTCGGACCCACTCCTCGACCTGGCGAGCCTTGCCCTCCATTCGTCCCAAACGCTCGCGCGAGACGAGATTACATTCGGCGGCGTGATGGCGCAACCTGAGTTCGGCGCTCCCGTGATTAAAGAGCAAACGGTGCTCGGCCCGGCTGGTGAACATCCGGTAGGGTTCGGACGTGCCCTTGGTGACCAGGTCGTCGATAAGAACCCCGATATACCCCTCGTGGCGCTGGATGACCACGGGACCTTCCCCCCGGCACTTCCGCACCGCGTTGACCCCCGCGACCAGCCCCTGGGAGGCCGCTTCCTCGTAGCCGGAGGTCCCGTTTATCTGGCCGGCGAAAAAGAGATTCTCCACCTTCTTGGATTCCAGTGATGGGCGCAACTGGGTCGGCGGGGCAAAATCGTATTCCACCGCGTAGGCGGGGCGCAGGATGACGGCCCGCTCCAACCCCGGAACGCTGTGGATCAATTCCACCTGCACGTCGAGCGGCAGGCTGGTGGAGCAGCCGTTGATGTAGTACTCGTTCGTATTCCGCCCCTCCGGCTCCAGGAAAAAGCGGTGGTTGGGTTTGTCCGGAAAACGGACGAACTTATCCTCAATGCTGGGGCAATACCGGGGCCCCGTACTTTCAATTTGTCCGCTGTACATGGGCGACAGGTGAAGATTGCGCCGAACCACCGCTTCCGTCGCCGCAGTGGTGTAGGCGATAAAACACGACACCTGGCGCTCCCCCGGGGCCCAGCCGAGGCGTCGCTCCCCCGAATGTTCCACGTGGAACAAATCCTCCTCCCCCCGGGTATCGTTGAACCCGAACAGACAGGGAACGTCATCCCCCTTCTGCTCCTCCATCTGCGAAAAATCGATACTCCGGCCCAGGAGTCGCGGCGGGGTGCCGGTCTTGAGCCGCTCCAACTCGATCCCCGCCTCCAGAAAACTGCCGGAAAGCGTCCGCGCGCTGTAATCCCCCATCCGCCCCCCCTCATTGGTGTTTTTGCCCACATGCATGAGCCCGCGGAGAAAGGTCCCGGTTGTCACCACCACCGTTTTCGCCCGAAAATCAACATCGAGATTGGTCCCGCACCCCACCACCCGGTCACCCTCGAAGAGCAATCGGGTCACAGTGGCCTGAAAAAGCACCAGGTTTTCCTGCAGCTCGATCGTGTGTTTGAGCCGAAACTGGTACGCCTTCTTGTCGCATTGGGTCCGGGGAGCCTGCACCGCGGGCCCTTTCGACGCATTCAGCTTCCGGTACTGAATGCCGGTGACATCGGCGTTCACCCCCATCTCCCCGCCCAGGGCATCCAACTCACGCACCATGTGCCCCTTCGCCTGACCCCCGATCGCCGGGTTACAACTCATCTGCCCGATCGTATCGATATTTCCCCTCAAAAGCAGGGTCTGCGCGCCCATACGCGCGGCGGCCAGGGCCGCCTCGGTCCCGGCGTGACCGGCCCCGCAGACAATGACGTCGTAAGTCCTTTTCATGAAATCGCTCATAACTCTCGTGTTTCCAATACCCCAGTATCCAACCTTCGCCAGCAAATCGCAAGCCAGCGCCACCGCGGCGACCAACACCCTGACCGGAAACCCGGAAAACCCAAGGGCGGAGGCGATTTAGGCCCGCCGCAACCCCGGCCCCTGAAACCAGGGACCCTCGACCAGGCTCCGGCCACCCGTCACAAGCACGGCTTTCCCCGATTCCCGAGGATAACACCCCCACCGGGTCCCTCCCGGTCCCCCGGGGGCGCCGCTCCATCACTTCCCGATACAAAAGGTGGAGAAAAGCTTGTCCAGCATGGCGTCGTTGTCAACGCGCCCGATAATCTCCCCGAAAGCATCCAGGGCCTGCCGCAACTCGCTGGCTGCCAACTCCGGGGGATCCCCGGCGCCCAGGCGGGACAATCCCGCCGCCAGCGAGCACCGGACCGATTCCAGGGACCGGGCGTGACGGGCACTGACCGCGATTCGGTCCGCATCGTCGGACGAAATCCCGGTCTTCAAAAGGGCCTGCAGCGCATCCTCCAGCGCCTCCATCCCCTCCCCGGTCAGGGCGGAAAGCGCCACTTCCCGGCAACCGGGAAGAAATCCGGTGGGCGGCCCGTTTTCCAGCAAATCGGCCTTGTTGTAAACAACGAGGGTTCGGTCCGGAACCAGCCGTTCGCGGAGTCCGTGCGGCAGGTCGGGATGGGGCCGGGTGGCATCGAGCACAACCAGGAAAAGATCGGCCTCGCCGGCCTGCTCCAGGGTCTTCTCCATGCCCAGTCGCTCCAGGACATCCCCGGTTTCATGCAATCCCGCTGTATCCAATAATCGGATACAATAACCGGCCAGACTGATTCGCTCCTCCAGAAAATCCCGCGTCGTTCCCGGCATTTCACTGACGATGGCGCGTTCCCTCCCGGCCATGCGATTGAGCAAACTGCTTTTCCCGGCATTGGGTGCACCCAGGATGATGGTCCCGACGCCCTCCCTTAAAACAGCCCCGTAATGGCTGGTTGCGGCCAGCCTCTCGACATCGGCCATCAGGGAACGGATTCGGCCGGCCGGCCCGTGTTCTTCTTCAGGGGGAAGATCTTCCTCGGGAAAATCAATGTACGCCTCAATCTCCGCCAGCACCTGCAACAATCGCTCGGACAACGCCTCGATCCGTTTCCCCAAAACACCGCGAAGCTGGTTGTTGGCGGCGTCCAGGGCCCGTTCACTGCGCGCCCGAATGAGATCGATCACAGCCTCCGCCTGACTCAGGTCCATGCGCCCGTTGAGGAAAGCGCGCCGGGTAAAATCACCGGGCCCGGCCGGCCGGCACCCACGCGCCATCAGGTCTTCGGTGATTTTCTGAACGATGAGCGGATTTCCATGTGTGTAAAACTCCAATACGTCTTCACCGGTGTAGGAAGCCGGTCCGCGGAAGTAACAATAAACCAGATCATCGACAAAAGCGCCGTCCCGGTCGCGGTATTCGGCATGAACCGCGCGGCGGGGTGGGGGAGTGCGCCCGAAGATCGCCTGCAACAGGCCGGGAACCGCCGGCCCGCTGGTCCGGATTACGGCAATGGCGGATTCGCCGCCCGGCGTCGACGGCGCCACGATGGTCTCACTCTGGAAGGACATAACCCCGCAACTAAACGGAGGTTGGCCGTCGTGGCAACCCAGGCGTCGGAACCGCAAACGCCCTTGCCGGCCCTTATAGACTCTCCGTCATCACGTTTTTCAAAAACAGCGGCTATCCCGTGGTTGGGGCGACCGGGTTTATCCCGGGAGATCCGGGGACCCGGAGAATCGGGGGATACCCCCCCCTCGCTACAAAGAAATCCGAAAACTTGGCGACGGGGAGGATATCGTCACCGGCGATCCCGGCACCCCGCCGCCGCCCGCGGCGCCGCCGCAAAACGGGGGCAGGGGAGGGGAGGCCGCGGGCTCCGGACAGCCGGCCTCACTCATCGCCGTTTTTTTCCCCGGCGTCGCTCCTGGCGAGGCTGCGGCCCCCGCCGGTTGCTTCCTTCAGTTTCTCGGTGATGGCATTCTGGATTGTCCGGGCCGCGTCCTGATTTTCCATCAGGTACTGTTTGGCCGCTTCGCGACCCTGACCGATCAAGTCCCCGTTCAACGAAATCCACGCCCCTTTTTTCTCCAGGATCTTGTGCTCGATACCGAGGTCGACGAGGGAACCGGTGGAGGATATGCCCTCGTTATACATGATATCGAACTCGCACTCGGTGAAGGGCGGGGCGACCTTGTTTTTCACCACCTTGAGGCGGGTCCGGTTTCCGATCACCTTTCCGCCCGAATCCTTGATCTGGCCGATCCGGCGGATATCCATCCGTACCGAGCAGAAAAACTTGAGCGCCCGCCCGCCCGGCGTGGTTTCGGGACTGCCGAACATGACTCCGATCTTCTCCCGGATCTGGTTGGTAAACAGGCAGACGCACTGGGTCCGGCTGATCACGGCGGTCAAACGCCTCATGGCCTGGCTCATCAGACGCGCCTGGGAGCCGACGGTGGCGTCGCCCATCTGTCCGTCGAGCTCGGCCTTGGAAACCAGGGCCGCCACCGAATCGATCACGACCACATCGATCGAATTGGACCGGATAAGCGTTTCGGTGATATTGAGGGCGTCCTCCCCGCTGTCGGGTTGCGAAACCAGGAGATCATCGAGGTTCACCCCGACCACCCGCGCATAATTGGGATCCAGCGCGTGCTCGACGTCGACAAACGCCGCCAGCCCGCCCTGGCGCTGGGCCTCCGCGATGACACTGAGGGCCATGGTGGTTTTCCCGGAGGATTCCGGCCCGTAAATCTCGGCGACCCGTCCGCGCGGGAGCCCGCCGATACCGAGAGCGAGATCGATAGCCAGCGAACCGGTGGAGATGGCGGAAACGTCCATCTTGCGGTTGCTCCCCAGACGCATGATGGAGCCTTCGCCGAACTGTTTGGTAATCGCGGAGAGGGCGAGGTTGAGGTTCTTTTCTTTTTCCGAGCCGCCGTTGGCGGCCGGTTTCTTCGTGGTCGTTGTCTCTTTGGCCATAGGTCAGTCTGGAATCGTTGTTGTCGTTCTCACCGTCCCGTTTCCCATTGCCCGGCACTCAAGGACAAGGCGGCGCGGATGGCAAGACCGATACTGTGAATACGTGATCATAATTTCAACGTTTTTATGCTTCTTTTTCCGCCCGGAAAAAACCGGAGGTTTCTTCGGTCGCCCCTTGCCGGCCATCGGCCGGCGAGGGAAGGGGAGACCCCCACCGCCCCGGACCGCTACGGCCCGGGCTCCCGGCCACAACGGAACAAAACCGCCGCCGGCCGGTCGCCCAGGAACCGGGGAGCGACCCGGGATCCATGGATCCGATCACTCATATCGTCGCGGGCGGCGCCGCGGGCCAGTCGGTGCGGCGTCATTTTCCCGGCAAGGCCGTCATCCCGTATGCCATGTTCGCGGCGTGGGTCCCGGACATCGACAATTTCATCAGCTCCGACCCCGAGTTCTACCTCCTGCACCACCGCGGGCTCACCCATTCCCTGGCCGGGGGATTCGTTCTCGCCGTCTTCCTCGCCCTCGCGGTCTG
>PXDC01000153.1 GCA_003565135.1 Verrucomicrobiota bacterium | reverse complement strand
GACGGGGAGCGGGTCCACTTCCTCGACTTCGGTCACGTTTTCCTCGATCCCGACGGCTCCATTCCGGAATCGATCATGCCGGACGCCCTTCACCTCTCGCCGGAGGGCTACCGCCTGTGGGCTGAAGCCATGGAGGCTGACCTCGTGGCGTTTCTGCGGGATTGAAGCGGCCGTGCCGGGAGGGAATACCGGCTTGTTCATGGGGCCCTTGCCGGTCGGGTGACCCTGCGTTTCCGATTGATACGCCCCGTCGCCACGTTTTCGGATTTCTTTGTAGCGAGGGGGTTTATCCCCCGATTCTCCGGGTCCCCGGATCTCCCGGGATAAACCCGGTCGCCACAACCACCGGATAGCCGCTGTTTTCAAAAAACTGGATGACGGAGAGTATAAAATCCCGAGTTTGGGATTTCAGCGAAATTGTTTGCCCACGGCTACCGGCCAAACCGAACGTTCCCGGCCCGGGATTCCGGTTCCGGTCGAACGGACTTGACAAACGGGCGAATCGGGTTAAAGACTGAAGTCACGGTGAAACGGTTTCTCAGTTTCTCTCGGATTATACCTCGGGGCGGTGCCCCGCCTCGTCTTATCCCGGATTCTCGCGGCAATCCGTCGGGTTTCGGCTGGCGGCGATCTCGAGGAAGATGGCCGCAGCGGATCCTTACGGTACCCGTGGAGAGTCTTCGTGGTTGGTTGATCGACACGGCTGCCTCCGTGCACGCTCTGAGGTGCCGTTGAACCTCTGAATCCAAATCCAATATTACCAGAAACCGACATGATGAACACTAAAGCACACGACCTGATAATGACCGGAAACCGGCTGGAACTGACCGAAGCCCTGAAGGACTTCATTCGGGAGAAGACCGAGCGATTGTTCCGGCACGATAGCCGAATCATCCGGATTCGCGTCGAACTCGGAATGGAATTGAACCGCGAACATCAGCGGATTTTCACCGCGCGCGGGATCCTCGAAATCGACGGACCGGTCATGGTTGTATGCGAGAAATCGGAAAATGCCTATGCCGCGATCGAATTCATGGTGCGCAAACTCGATCGCCAAATCCGGCAGCGTCACCGGCGCCGGCGTTACAAACGGGTCCATCCCCACGGCATCGACCTGCCCGCCAGCCTTCCCAAGGCGCAGGCTAACGGGCGCACCCGGGGGACAAAGAATCCCTTGATGGTCGCCTAGATCGACGGGCGCTCGGTTAAGCTCAAAGAATACACGCTTCGACTCGACTGAGCTCGTCGCAGGCCAGCGTGGTTTCTCAGGCTGGAAGCCTAACCTAGTCGATCCAGCGCCTTAACCGAGCGCGATTCGGCCCGGATCGATCGGCACGCGGTTGTCGCGGCGACCGCCCGAGGCCGGACCGGTCTCCGTCACCCGGGCGATGGGTCCGGCGGCTTGCCCGCGGGCGGCAGGTGAATGCTGCCGCACACCGCGTCCGTGCGGGCGCCGGTGACCCGGGCGGATGTGTTGGGTTCGCCGCGGAGCGCGAGCAGGCCGAGGAAGGCGAAAATCAGCGCCTCCTTGAAGGCGATGGTTTGGGAATCGACTTCGTGGAAGCCGATTTTGAGTTCGCCGAGCGCGTCGCGGAGGCATTCGCAAAGAAAGGTGTTGCCGGCGCCGCCGCCCGTGACCATGACCGTGCTGTCGCCGAGGCGCGCCCGGCGGGCCGCCCCGGCGACCCGGGAGGCGATGTGGCGGCAGAAGGTGTGGAGGACGTCCTCGGGCGTCAGGGCGATGTCATCGATAATCGGATACACATTCGCCTCCAGCCACTCCCGTCCCAGGCTCTTGGGCGGCGGTCGGTGGTAGTAGTCGAGCGACTCCAGTTGCTCGAACAACCCGGCGTTGAATCCGCCGCGGCGGGCCAGGGCGCCGTCGCAGTCGTATCCAAGTTTCGGATCCGACCGTCGGGCCAGCCGGTTCAGCACGAAGTTGCACGGGACGACATCATAGGCGATTTCGCCGGCGGTCAGATTGGCGAAGCCGCCCAGGTTCAGGAATAGGCCGCAGTCCGGGAAAAGCTCCCGTTCTCCCACCGGTACCAGGGGTGCGCCCTGGCCGCCGAGGGCGACGTCCTTGTTGCGGAAGTTCGTCACCAGGGGACACGGCAAAAACGCGGCCGTGGTTTCCCCGTCGCCGAGCTGCGCGGTCCAGTGGTCCTCCGGACGGTGGAAAATGGTGTGACCGTGGGAGGCGACAAAATCCGGCCGGAGATCGTGCTCGGCCAGGAAGCCCGCCAACCGCTCGCCCAGGAAACGGCCGTAGGCGACGTGCGTGCGGGCGTAGGCTGCCGCCGAGCGGGTGTGAAGGCCGGCCAGGAGCGCTTCCCATTCGGCGGGGTAGGGAAGCGTCTCCGCGCGGTGGATTTCGAAGGTCCAGCGTCCGGAGGCTTCGTCCCGGCGGAACGAACAATCCGCCACGTCGAGCCCGTCGAGCGACGTTCCCGACATGCCCCCGATCCCGCGGGAGGGGAGGGCGTTGTTCTTGATTATCATTCCCCGCCACAATACGGATCCCCGGGGATTTGTCGACGGGCGAGAGAGGGTGCAAAAGCAGGATAGAAAAGGGACGCGTATCTCCACGTCGGGGCGCCAAAAACCGGGGGTCTCTTCGGGCCAATCATCAGCATGCCAATCCGAGCCTACGTAAATAATCCCGAGAGATGATTGGATTGATCCTGGCCCGCACCCATCGTCTCCTCACCGTAAAGGCCCAGGCGCGGAGAAAAGCGCCGAAAGCATCCGAAAAACAGCTTGACGGAGCGCGGCAGCGCGAAGATGGCGTAAGCCCGTAGCGTAACTGCGCGTAATCAGTCAGCTATCCTTCGAGCACTTTTGCTGTGAAAATCCATCTGTAAAATTCCTCGATCACCCGGCTTATCCGAGTGCCGTTCGGATTAAGGTGACGTTTGCTCCCGGGAACGATCGCGAGCGCGATCCTGTCACCGCCGGTCCCGGAATTCCTATCAAATAACACACCTTATCAATCGGTAAAAAATATGTAATACCTTGCATATCAGGTTATTGCGTTGACTAATCGTCGCGGTTTTTGCATCAAATCAAACGAAAACCGGCAAAAGTCATGAACCGATCATTCACATTTCCCGCTTCTTTCACGTTCGTCATTGGGTTTATCGTATCGGCGATCGCTTTTGGTTTATTCTCCGGGGCTACGCTGGAGAAGGGGGCCACTCCGGCACCGGCGGAGCCAACGTTCGCGCCGGTTCCGCCGGACGAGGGAAGCTCACGTTACAATCGATTCCTTATGTTGAACGAGCGCGTTCAACAGCATGAAGGTGAACTGGAAATCCTCTTTCTCGGGGATTCGATTACGCAGGGCTGGGAAATCACCGGCCGGAAGGTGTGGGACGAGTATTACGAAGGAAGAGCCCTGAATATCGGCGTGGGGGGCGATCGCACCCAGAATCTCCTTTGGAGACTGGACAACGGTAACATCGAAGGTGTCTTCCCTCACGTGGCCGTAGTGTTGATTGGCGTGAACAACTCCGGCCGAAATAGCTCGACGGAAATTCTGCAGGGCGTGACCGCCGTGGTGGCAAAGCTGCGCGAAAAACTTCCCGAAACCAAAATACTGTTACTGGGGATCTTTCCCCATAAAGCTGATTTCCACCACCGGCGTGGCCTGACCGCCCAGGTCAATCAGGTCCTGCCCCGCCTCGCGGATGGCGAATACGTCTTTTTTCTCGATATTGGCCACCGCTTCCTGGCCGACGACGGCACCATTTCCGATTCCATCATGCCGGACGAACTGCACCTCTCCGAGGCCGGGTACCGGATCTGGGCCGAGGCGATGGAGGACACCCTGAGTGCTCTCCTGCCCGACGGTCATTTATCCCTGGCTGACCGCTAGGTTCGCCGGCTCGCTCCCGCGGCTTCGTTCCCGACGAGCGATTCGAAGGAGCGACAACAGCGGGCCGCCGGCAAAAAAGTACGCGGTGCCAAAGGGAACGGGTCGAGATATGGAATTCAGCCTTGAAGGTTCGGGCGTCTCTCAACGAGGAGCCGGATTTTTTGAATCCGAATGTTCCCGGTGTTTTTGGAGTGGCCTGCGCCCGCCGGCCGGGGGGCTTAAGAGTGGGAAAAGTGAAGCGACGCCCTATTGATGGTCCGTTTTACCCCGAGCATAACCGAAGAATGCGCGGTCCCGGATGAGGTCCGCGACGGCGCGCGGGACGTGGTCGGTCCACGAGATCTCGCCTTCCCGTATCCGCCGCAGGACTTCCCGGGAATGGACCTGTGGGACCGGTGAGTCATCCATGGCGAGTGACTCGATAAAGCCGTTCTCCAACAGGTAACGATAAAGGAGCCGGAGGGGCTCGGCGACCCGCAGGTTTTCCGCGTCGATGACCTCCGCCGCATCCGTGCCGGCGGCTTCCGGCTGGTAGTGGGCGAGAACCGTCCGGGGCATCGGGTAGATGTAGAGCTTCACCGTCGTCTTGAACAGCCTCCCGAGGCCCTCGAGAATGCCGCCGTCCAGGTCCCGGTAGTACTTCTCGGCGAAGATTTCCAGGAGGTTGTTGATTCCGAGCGCGATCCCGATCCGTCCCTGAGTGTAGCGGCGGAAATAGGCTGCCAGCCGGTGGTACTCCGGAAAGTTGGAGATCAGCACCGGGTAATCCAGGGCCGCCAGGGTTTCGATCCGGGCGAGGAAATCGGATTCCTCGAAGCCGGATTCGCCGGCGGAAAGGAGATTGTGGATCGTCAATTCCGCCAGGACTACGGCTTCCTGTTCCCGCACCTCCGGTTCACGAATAAAGCGGGCGCGGGCGCGTTCGAGGATGTCGACGTTGACTCGGGTCACGGGCCGGAAACTGCCGCGTTCCACGAGGACCGCCTTCTTGTACAGGACCTGGGAGGGTTGAACGATTTCGCCGTTGGGGCCCAGCATCACCGCGTTGGTGTGCCCCTGCCGGACGAGCGTCAGGTTTAGCAGACGGTTGTCGACCCCTGTGAACGCCGGGCCGAGCATCTTGATGACGTCCACCTCGATCCTTCCCGTGCCCAGGTGGTCGAGGAGCGAACGGATCAGGGCGTTCGGGTGTTCGTGGAGGTAGAGCGCGCCGTAGACCAGGTTGACGCCGAGGATACCGAGGGCTTCCTGTTGTTCGACATTGCCGGCGTCGAGCATGTTGGTGTGAATGATGACATCGCTGGGGGGGCGCTGCGGCTCCGTCTGAAAGCGCATGCCGAGCCAACCGTTACCGTTGTTTTTGTTGCGAAAGCTTGTGGCGGCTACCGTGTCGGCGAAAGCGAAGAAAAACGTATCCGCTCCGCGGGAGCCGGCCAGGCGTTCTTCCAGCAGTCCGTACTCATGATCCAGCATCGTGAAAAGGCGGTCCCGCGAAACGTAGCGGTCGCATTTTCCGTAAATCTCGTCGCTGAACGTCATGTCGTAGGCGGAAATGGTCTTGGCGACCGTGCCCGCGGCGCCTCCGGCCTGGAAAAAATGGCGCGCCACCTCCTGGCCCGCTCCGATTTCCGCGAACGTCCCGTACCTCCCGGTGTCGAGGTTGATGGCCAGCGCTTTCTGTTCCGGGGTGGTCGGGTGGTTTTTCGTCATACTGAGGACTACTGTTCAGCCGAAACGCCGCGTCGAGGCAAGATTCAATATCTCCGGTCGCGGGGGCAAGCGGGAGAAGCTCCCGCAGGGACGGCCGTTCTGGCACCCATCACTGTTTCGGGGTCCGGAAATCCGGACAACCCGACGCTCGTTTCGAGCGTCTACTCCCCGTCGCCAGGTTTTCGGATTGCTTCGTAGCGAGGGGGTTTATCCTCCGATTCTCCGGGTCCCCGGATCTCCCGGGATAAACCCGGTCGCCCCAACCACGGGAGTGCCGCTGTTTTCGAAAAACCGGATGAAGGACAGTCTAGAATGTATGAACGACGATCACGGTTGCCTCCTGGGGAATCCTGGAGACAACAAGGGAGGTCTGTGGATTTCGCTGCGAAGGCCCAACGGCTTTCAAGGCGACGGTCCGAATGCCTCCTATCGCAGGCGGTAAACCGCTTTTTCGCTTTCGTTGCCCACGCGGTCGACGGCGGAGACGGCGATGCGGGTGATCCGTTCGCGGGAGGCGGGGATGCGGATGGTGCCCTGGTTGCGGGGATTGGCGGGGAGGACCTGGCGGAAATGCCAGCCGTCGCGTTCCCGCGTGTAGAGGGCCCAGAGGCGGACGTTTTCGCCCTCGGGGGAGCGGATTTGCAGGGAGTGGCCCCCTTCGCCGGCGCCTTCCCGCAGGGCCACCTCGGGCCGGGAGGGGGGGGCGCTGCCCAGCCAGGGAGAGGCCGGGACGAGGGCGGGGGTCGGGTAGGCCCGTTCTTTCAGGATTGTGGAAATGTTGTTGCGGTTGTTGAGGAGCCAGGCGTAGCGGAAATGAATGTGTCCGGTGGCGCCGCGCTGCCGCCGGGCGAGGTCGATTTGTTTGAGAATTTCGTTTACCGGCCAGTCGCTGGCGGTGATCTTCCAGGTGGCGAGTCCGGGCCAGATATGGCGGTTGCGGGTGTTTTCCGAGACCCACCAGGCGAGCAGGCGTGCATAAGACTGGCGTTCCTGCTCCGTGCTCCAGTAGAGCTGCGGGGCGAGGTAGTCGAGCCAGCCCTGGTTGAGCCATTTTTTGGGATCGGCGTAGAGGACGTCGTACTGGTCGGTTCCGGCGATGCCCTCCGGGTGTTCCGGCCGCCAGATGCCGAAGGGGCTGATCCCGACCTTGACCGCCGGGTCCTCCTGCTTGACCTCGCGGTAGAAGCGCTGGATGAGTTCATCGACGTGCCGGCGGCGCCAGTCGCCGCGTTCCATGCGGCCGCCGCGCTGCCGGTAGGCGCGCCAGTTTTCATCGTCGGGAAAATCCAGGCCGTCCCGGGGCCAGGGATAAAAATAGTCGTCGAACTGAATCCCGTCGATGTCGTAGTTGCGCACCACTTCGAGGACCACATCCATGATGTGGTCCCGGGTCGCTTCCGCGGTGGGATCGAGCCAGAGGAGGTTGGCGTAGCGGCGGACGATGCCGGGTTGGGTGCGGCTGATGTGCCCCGGACCGATCCCGCCGGCCTCGACGTTGTTGTGGACGCGGTAGGGATTGAGCCAGGCGTGCAGTTCGAGACCGCGCCGGTGGGCCTCCCGGACGGCAAACTCCAGGGGGTCCCAGGCGGGGTTCGGCCCCCGGCCCATTTCCCCGGTCAGAAAATGCGACCAGGGGGCGTGCCGGGAATCGTAAAAGGCTTCACCCATGGAGCGTACCTGGAGGATGACCGCGTTGAGGTTGAGTTCGGCGGCGTGGTCGAGAATAGCGATCAGTTCGCGCTGTTGTTCGGCGGAACTGAGACCGGGCCGCGACGGCCAGTCGAGGTTCATGAGCGTCGTCACCCAGGCGGCGCGGAATTCGCGCGGGGCCTGCGGCTCCTCGGTACCCCGTTGGGCATGAAGGGGGCCGGTGCCCGCGCACGCAAGGCCGAAAAGGAGGACGGCGACGAAGGTTAAGGTGGCGGGACGCGAATTCATGGAGCGGGTTTCCGGTGAATGTTTTATGCGGGTTTGCCTACCTGCGCAGCCGGACGATGGCGTGCTCGCTTTCGTTGCCCACGAAGTCGACGGCGGAGACGGCGACCGCGCGGACGCCGTCTTCGCGGCGGACGGTAAAGCTGCCGCGGACGGTGCGGTGGGCGGAGACCGTGTCGACCAGCTTCCAGCCGTCGCCGCTCCGGGTGTAAACCGCCCAGAGACGGATCTCCTCGTCTTCCGGCGAGCGGAAGTGCACGACCTGTTCGTTGTCGCCGGGGCGCACCACTGTCTCGGGCTGCGAGGGCACGGAGTCGTCCAGCCAGGGCGAGGCGGGAACGAGGGCGGGGTTCGCGTACACGGTTTCGGTCAGTCGCCCGGCGAGGCCGCCGCGCGGTTGCATGAACGCCCGCATGCTGAAGTGGACGTTGCCGGTGGCGCCTTCCCGGTCGCGGGTCACCTCGACCTGGTTGACGATTTCGTCGATGGGCCAGCCCTGGTCCGTTCCGGTTACCCGGCTGGTGAAGTTGCCGGGCCAGATGTGACGGTCTTCGACATTCTGTTCCACCCACCAGTCGAGCAGTTTCGGGTACGCCTGGGCTTCCTGGTCGATGGGCCAGTAGAGCTGGGGCGTGTAGTAGTCGACCCAGCCCTCGCGCAGCCAGCGGCGGGCGTCGGCGAAGAGGACGTTGTGCTGGTCGAGTCCCTGAATGCCCTCCGGGTAACCGGGCCGCCAAATGCCGAAAGGGCTGATGCCGACCTTGACCCGGGGGTCCTCCTCTTTGACCTCGCGGTAGAAACGTTCGACAAAGTCGTCCACGTGCGAGCGCCGCCAGTCGGCGCGGCTCATGTCGCCGCCTTCCTCCAGGTAGGCCTCCCAGAGAGCGTCGTCCGGAAAATCGGCTCCGTCGGCGTAGGAGGGATAGGGGTAGAAGTAGTCGTCGATGTGGACCCCGTCGATAGCGTAGCGGCGGACAACATCGAGCACCACGTTGAGGGTGTGGGCCTTGGTTTCCTCCGCCGCGGGGTCCATCCAGAGGTAACGGCCGTATTCGTGGACGAAGTCGGGGAGGGTGTGACTGACGTGATCGGGATGAATCTCTGAGCGGGCGCTGGGGTGGCGCGCCCGGTAGGGGTTGAACCAGACGTGGAGTTCGATGCCGCGCTTGCGGCATTCCTCGGCCATGAATTCGAGCGGGTCGTAGTAAGGGTCGGGGGCTTTGCCCATCTCCCCGGTGAGGAATTCGGACCAGGGCTCCAGCTCCGACGCGTACAGGGCGTCCTTCATGGGGCGGATCTGGAAAATGAGGGCGTTGAGGTTCATGGCCTCGGTCTGGTCGAGGATCGCCTCCAGTTCCGCGATCTGCTCCTCCGTGCTCAGCGTCCGCTGGGAGGGCCAGTCGATATTGGCGACGGTGGCGATCCAGGCGGCCCGGAATTCCCGGGGCGCTTCGGGCGCGTCGGTGTAGGCGGAAACGGTCGCAGTGGCGGCGGCGAGGGCGGCGACGATGCGGAGCGGACGGAGGAGGGAGGGCGTTTTCATCGGGTGAACGGGTGACGGAAGCCGGTGGGTGGCGAAGAAACGAGCGAGCCCGGAGAATCCCCGAATTCGGGCCGGGATTCAAACCTAAAACACCGGCCGGGCGGCGGGATGACGACCGGGGCGCGGGCGGAGAGGCAATGAGACCGCATGGCGCGGGCGGAGAGGCAATGAGACCGCATGGCGCGGGCCGGGTTCCGCCGTCGCCCTCCCGGACTAAAGGTCCTCGAGGTGTTTTTCAAACCGGCGCCAGCGGCTTCGGTAGGGCTGCCGGCCGTAGCGGGGAAGATCTTCCGGCAGGAAAAACATGCCCCCGTTGCCCCAATGTCCGCCGCTTTCCAGGTGTTCCATGACGGCCCGGCGCAGGCCGGTGTCGCGGGGGACGTCGCGGGACATCGGGTCGCTGGTTCCGAAGAGAAATACGAGGCCGTCGCGGGGAGAGGAGGGAACCGGGAACAGGTAGGTTTCGCGCTGGAAACCGAGGATGTTGGCGGTGGGGGGAACGAGGCTTTTCATTTGCGGGCCCATGAACCAGGAGTAACAGACGAAGGCGCGGAAGAGCCGGCCCACGAAAATCCTGCGGAAAAACCGGTCGGCTTCCTTCAGGGAGGCGAGGCAGCGGTCGGGCGACATGCGGCCGCCGGCGGGGATGTGGATCTCGAGGATGGGATCTCCGGTCGACAGGACCCGGCGCCAGAGGCCGGCGGGCAGGGTGGCTTCCCGGGGCAGGGCGAATCCTTCCGGGGAAATGGGATTGCCGCGGATGTCACCCTCACCCACGGTGAGCCGGGAAACCCAGCCGCCCGGGGGCATGGGTTTTTCCTCGGCCAGCCGCTGGCCCTCTTCGTCGAAGCGGGCTTCCGGCGGCGCCAGCGCCACGACCTGGTCCTCGGCATCGTTGCGGAAAACCTCGGCGCCTCCGCGGTACGGGTACAGCCCGTACTGGAAGCGGCCGAGGGTGAAAATCTCTCCCTTGAGGTGACGCCGGAGCCATCCGAGCTCACGAGGTTCCAGACCCGGGAGGTCCGGGCGGAGGATGGCGCCGCGGTCGCACTTGATGGCGATGTCGCGGCAGGTGTCGCGGGTGACCTGCCGGGAGACGCGAAGCTTGCGATGGCGTTTCCGCGTGAGCGGTACCGTGTTCAGGGCGACGATGAGGTAAAACAGGCGCGCTTTCGGGCCCAGCGCCTGTTCCAGGTCGGGCCATTCGGCGAACGAGCGCGGTTCCCCGGCGAAGCAGAGGCGGTGGCAGGTGTGCCGGAAGAACCGGCTCAATGCCGCGTTTTCCCGGATCGCGGCCGCCAGGACCCGGATCGGTTCGTCCAGGGCGGCGTCCAGGCCGGCGAATTCCCGCCATTCGGACAGCCGCTTCGGGTCGAGATAGGCGGCGAGGTCGTCCGGCATTTCCGCCATCGAGGTGTCCCAGCCGGTCGATACCGTCTCCGGCAGGTTCGCTTCTCCCAGTTCAGCCAGTGTTTCGCGGAACGTCACAGCATCATTTCAAACGGCCCCGGGATTCCGATGGCAAGGGTATATTGCGGACCGGTTGCCGCGTCCGGTCGTCGTCCCGGCGACCGCGGCCGGGTTTGACGAGGGTTCCCCGCCGTGACCGATCCCGGGTGGACCAACCGCCGGACGGCTCCTTCCGCTCCTGACAAATTTCTGACGAACCCTTGACCCCCGAATGACAACCTCGCGTCGGGTGTGTGAGAGGATACCGGGGCGCACTTACTGACGGGTGGGCAAAACCAGAGGAAACACCATGAAAACACTGATGATAATGCTCCTTGCGACCCTCCTTCTGCCGGGGGTCGTTTCGGCCCGAACGGTCGATGTCACCCTCAGAACCGACCAACCCCTGGTCGAGACGGGCCAGAAGCGGACGGTCCTGGTCAAGGTCGAGGTGGAGGGACGCGAATTGCCCGCGGCGGACCGGCCGCCGGTGAACCTGTCGATCGTGATCGACAAATCCGGTTCCATGGGGGGCGACCGGATCGCCTTCGCCCGCAAAGGGGCGATGGAGGCGATCCGGCGACTGGGCCGGGACGATCTGTTTTCCGTCGTGGTTTACGATCGCGAAGTCCGGACCCTGATTCCGGCGCGGCGCCTGACCGACCTGGCGGAGGTGGAACGCATCATTGCCGGCATCCACGCCGGGGGGACGACGAATATCCACGGGGGCCTGGAGGCCGGTTATGCCGAACTGGACAAACACCTGGACAAAGAATACCTCAACCGCCTCGTACTCCTGTCCGACGGCCTGGCCAATGTGGGCAAGACCCGGCCGGAGGATTTCGCCGCGCTGGGGCGGCGTTTCTCCCGTGACGGCGTCATCGTCTCGACCGTGGGGCTGGGCCTGGATTACAATGAGCGGTTGATGTCGGACCTGGCGCAGGCGGGGGAGGGAAACCATTATTTCGTCAACCGCCCGGAGACGCTGCCCGGGATTTTTGAAGCTGAAATCGGGCACCTGGTCAGCACGGTGGCGCGGGGCGTGACCCTCACGATCGAACTTCCGGAGGGCGTTACTCTGGAGCGGAGTCTCGGACGACCCTGCCGCGAGGACGGACGACGGGTGGAGATCGATTTCCACGACCTGGCGGCGGGGCAGCATAAGTACAGTTTGCTCGAACTGACGTTGCCGGAAGGGGGCGACGGCGATGTTCTCGGCGCGTTTACGGCGAGGGCGGTCTACCGCCGCGCCGGCGACAACGAACGGGGGGAATCGGTCGGCACCGCCGCGATTCGTTACACGTCGTCCCCGGATGAAGCGGACCGGGCCACGCGGCACGATGTGCGGGACGCCTGGGCGGCGTTGACCCGGGCGGAGGTCCAGGAGGAGATTCTGGACCTGGTCTCGCAGGGGCGCCGCGACGAAGCGCGCGACCGCCTCCGGCAGGCGCCGGCGCGGGCCGCCGAACTCGGGTGGGGCGATGCCGCCGGGACGCTCGAAGACTTCCGCCGGCAGGAGGAGACCATCCTCATGGAACGGGATTTTTCGCCGGCGGAAAGCCGGGCCCGCCGCGCGGAATCGTACCGGATGCGCAACCAGCAGACAACCGAACCGTGAAGGAGGCGACGGGCGGGGGGCGGTCCGGGTTCGCCGGACCCGGGCCGTCACCGGGGGGCCGGATGGCGCAAAAGCCTTGCCCCCGGGCAATCCCGCGGTTCCATTTGGGGAGGAGATGGAACATGACTGTTCGCGGATTTTTCAGGATGGTCCGGCCGAAACGCACGACCACCGGTCGCACGCCGCGTTTCCGCGGACGGAAATTCCCGGCCGGCGGTACCGTCACGTAATCGTATCCACCCTATGCTGACACGTTCCCGAATCCTTGTTTACTGGCTGTTGCTGCTGGTGCCGACACTCCTGCTGGGGGTTTGGGGGTGGCGGCTCCTGGTTCGTGAGGAGGAACGGCTGGTGCAGGCGGGCGAGATGGCCCGCCTGGAGCGTTTATCCCTGACGGCGGAAAACATCGATCTTTTCCTCGAGGAGGTGAAGGCGGCCGTGGTCGAGGGCCTGCTCGGCCTGCCGCGGAACGACCCGGAGGCGGCCATGTTCGCGTGGCGGAACGACAACCCGTTCATCCGGCAGGTTTTTATCTGGCGGCCGTCGGAGGCGCTGGTGTACCCGGACCCCGCCAACCCGGGGAGCGAGGCGGAACGGCACTTTGTGCGGCGGTTTTCCGACCTCCTGGGCCAGCGGGGAAGCTGGCCGCGGGAAGGCACCTCCTTCCGGTGGCGGAGCGACGCGTTTTCGCCGGAGGAGGAACCGGCCGCCGCGCTGCCGTTGTCCCCCCGCCGCGAGGTGCAACAACTGGCGCGGGAGGAAAGGTTGGCCGCCCTCGAGCGGGGGATGGAACGCCCGGAGACGCGAAGCGAACGGGGTCGGGTCGGCGTGCAGACCTTCGGCGATCGCGATGTCCCGGCCGAGCCGTCCCGGGAAGCCGACGTGGCCGAATCCGCGCCGTTCGACGACCGCGGGCGGGAGGCGGCCCCGCCGGGTTTGATGATGGAACACCGGATTGCGGCGGCCGATACCGCCGAGGCCGAAGGGCGCGTGGTCGCCGACCGCGGCTGGATTCCCTGGCACTGGGAGGATACGTGGTCGATGCTCGGTTGGATCGAGCGCCATCCGGGCGGCGAGATTCGCGGCGCCGAATTGGAAATGGACGCGGTTTTCGGGCGAATGGCGACAATCCTCGCCGACGCGGCGGTTGCGGGGGAGGTGCTGGCGCTTCTCAATGGCGAGGGCGAACCCTTTTCCATTGTGGGAAGCGATGCGCTTCCGGACCGGGCGCCGGCCCACGTCGTTCCGGTCAGCGTCATGCTCCCGGATTGGCGGGTGGCGGTGTACCCGCTGCCGGGCGGCCCCTCGGAGGGAGGCGGATTCCTGCTCATTTCCCTGTTTCTTCTCGGGACCTTCCTGGTGGCGATTCTTTCCGGCGGTTCGCTGCTGCTCTGGCAGGCGCACCGCAACGCCCTCGACGCCCGGCGAAAAAGCGGGTTTGTATCCAATGTTTCCCACGAACTGAAAACACCCCTGACCACCTTGCGCATGTACGCGGAGCTGCTGGGGGATCCCCGGGGGACGGACGAACCGAAACGGCGGCGCTATCTCGATGTCATCCAGTCCGAAACCGAACGCCTGACCCGCCTGGTGAACAATGTGCTCGACTTCAGCCGGCTGGAGCGCGGGCGGAAGACCTACCGGTCGGAACGTTTCGATGCGGCCGCCCTGGTGGCCGACGTGGTGGAGCGGCTGCGTCCCCGCCTGCGGGAGGCCGGCATGAAGGTCGACTTCCGCGACCCCGGCGGCGACCTGATGGTCGAGACCGACCGGGACGGACTGGAGCAGGTCTGCCTGAACCTGATGGACAACGCCGTCAAGTATGCCGCCGGCGGCGGCGAGCTCACGGTTCGCGCGGAACGGGAAGACGGGGTGGTTTGTATCCGGTTCATGGATCGCGGTCCCGGTATTCCTCCCGCCCACCGGGAGCGGATTTTCGACGAATTTCACCGGGTCGACGATTCGCTGACCGCCGAGAATCCGGGTTGCGGCCTGGGTCTCAATATCGCCCGCCAGCTCCTGCGCGCCCAGCGCGGGGAGCTGGGTTACGCCGCCCGGGATGGCGGCGGGTCGGTCTTTTCCGTAATCCTACCGCTCTCCGAATCATGAAAAACGTACACATCCTGGTGGCCGAAGACGACCGACACATCCGCGAGGGCCTGCGTGACGCCCTGGAAGGGGAGGGGTACGGCGTGAACGCGGTCGCCAACGGTGCGGAGGCCATCCGGCGTTTCCGCCAGGACGGCGCCTCGCTGGTGATCCTCGACATCATGATGCCCGGCACGAGCGGTTTCGATGTCTGCCGGGAGATCCGCAAGCGCGACGGCGCCGTCCCCATCCTTTTTCTGACCGCCAAGAGCGAGGAAATCGACAAGGTGATCGGGCTGGAGCTCGGGGCCGACGATTACCTGACCAAACCCTTCGGGGTGCGGGAATTGCTGGCCCGGGTGGCGGCCCTGTTGCGCCGCTCGCGCCAGGCGGCCGAGCCCGGCGGACGGGCGGAACTGCCGGAGGAATTCACCTTCGGAGGCGTCCGGGTCGACCGGAAACGGCACGTTATCCGGATGCCCGACGGCGAGGTTCCGCTCACCGCGAGGGAGATGAAGCTGGTGGAGGTCTTTTTTCTTTCGCCGGGCGAGGCCCTGAGCCGCCACCGGCTGCTGGACCGGGTGTGGGGGGTCGATTATTACGGGACCACCCGCACGCTGGACCAGCACGTGGCCCAGCTCCGCAAGAAGACCGAATCGCATCCGGAAAAGCCCCGCTTCCTCCACACCGTTCACGGCGTCGGCTACCGCTACGATCCGCCCCCGTCCGATAAGACCGGACCGGGTTGACGGTCGCCCGGGGAAAGATTAGACTCGGGGCATGGAAGGCGAAAAGACATTGATCGAATTCAGCATTACCCCGATCGGAAACAGCGAGCACGTGAGTGACCAGGTGGCCCGTTGTACCCGCTTGGTCCGTGAGTCGGGGATTCGAAACGAACTCCACGCCATGGGGACGATTCTCGAGGGCGACCTTGACGGCAGCCTGGATGTGATCAAGCGCTGCCTGCGCGACGTGCTCCGGGATTCCCCGCGGGCGGCCGCATCGATTCGGATCGACGCCCGTTCCAACGGCGAAAACAGCATCGAAGCCAGCGTTCGGTCGGTGGAGGAGAAGGTCTAGTCGCGCGCGCCTTTGCCGGCCGGCCCCGGTTGGGAGAGAGCGTGTCCGCGGAGCGACCGGGACGGTTGCACGGAGCCGGCTTGACGGCCGGGTAATCCTCCCGCGGCGCCCGGCCGTCGTTGAGCCGTCCCGGTCGGGTTCATGCTTGTCTTTTTCGGCCGGGGCTTTGCTATGGGGACTGATGATTTCGATTTCGGTCCAGGGACTGACCAAGAAGTTCGGGACGGTCACGGCGCTCGACGACCTCAGCCTCGAGATCGAGCCGGGCGAGCTCTTCTTCCTGCTCGGGCCGAGCGGGTGCGGAAAGACCACGCTGCTGCGAAGCATGGCCGGGTTTTACCGGCCCGATTCGGGCCGGATATTTTTCGGGAGGGAGGATATGACCCGCGTGCCCGCCCACAAGCGGAACACCGGCATGATGTTTCAGAGTTATGCCCTGTGGCCGCATCTGACGGTGGAAAAAAATGTGGCTTTCGGCCTGGAGGAGCGGCGGGTTTCCCGGGATGAGATCCGGCGGCGGGTGGGCGAAGCGCTGGAGTCGGTGCGGATGGCGGGTTATGCCGCGCGCAAGCCCAACCAGCTTTCCGGCGGGCAGCAACAGCGGGTGGCGCTGGCCCGGGCCCTGGTGGTCCGGCCGCGATGCCTTTTCCTGGACGAACCGCTGTCCAATCTCGACGCCAAGCTGCGGCTGGAGATGCGAGGGGAGATCCGGCGTATCTGCAAGGAGTTCGCACTCACCTCGGTGTACGTCACCCACGACCAGAAGGAAGCGCTCTCCATGTCCGACCGGCTGGCGGTCCTCGATGCCGGGCGCCTGCTTCAGGTCGGCACCCCCTGGGAAGTCTACCGGCGCCCGACCTCGGAAATGGTGGCTCACTTTATCGGGGAGACCAATTTTTTCGAAGGCGTGGTCGTTCGCTCCGGAGCCGGAATGGGGAGCGTCCATACCGCGCTGGGCGAGTTCCAGGGAGCCTTCTCGAACGGCGGCGGGGAACTGCCCCCGGGAACCCGGGTACTCCTGTCGATCCGTCCCGAAAGCTGGCGACTGGAGCGATTCCGGGACGAGACCAACTGTGTGGCGGGAAAAGTGCGGAAAACGGTCTACCTCGGGGAAATCTCCCAGCACGATTTCGCGGCCGGCGATCACGCCCTGAAGGTGTTCGAGCTCAACCCGCATTTTTCCGGGAGCGCGGGTGACCGTGAGCTTTACGCGACGGTCGATCCGGAGGATGTGGTGATTCTGAAAGCGGCTGCGTCATGATGGGAAGGATCGCCATGCTGGGCGCTCTTGCGGTGGTGATCGGGCTGCCTTTCCTCCTGCGTCCGCCCGGGGAGGAGCGGCGTGAGTACGACGAGGTGCTGGTGGTGGTGACCCCCCACAACGAGCCGATTCGATACGAATTCGCCCGCGGGTTCCGCGAGTGGTACGAGGCCCGTACCGGCCGGGTGGCGGGGATCGAGTGGCGCATTCCCGGGGGCACCAGCGAGATCGCCCGGCTCGTCGGGTCCGAGTACCAGGCGGCGTTCCGGAGTTATTGGACCCGGGAACGGGGCGAGCCCTGGAGCCGGCGGGTGCTCGGGGCCTTTGACAATCCCCGGGTGGTTCCCGGCGACGATCCCTCGGGGGATTCCCCCGAAGAAGCGGCCCGCCGCGCCTTCCTGGAGTCGGACATCGGCATCGGGATCGACCTTTTTTTCGGGGGCGGCAGTTTCGAATCGAGCCGGCAGGCGGCCGCGGGACGGTTGGTGGACTCGGGTATTCGCGAGATCCGACCGGAGTGGTTCAGCGAGGAATCCATTCCTCTCGAAGTCTCCGGGGAGCCGTTTCGCGACGAGGCCGACCGGTGGGTCGGTGTGGTCCTGACCCGTTTCGGTATCATTTACAACCGCGTTTCGCTGGAACGGCTCGGGATCGAGGCGACACCCACGAGCTGGGGCGAGTTGGCCGATCCCCGGCTGTTCGGGGAGCTCGGGCTGGCCGATCCGACCAAAAGCGGATCGATCGCCAAGGCGTTCGAAATGGTGATCCAGGAACGCATTCAGGCGGTGCGGGAGGAACGGGAGGCCGGGGGCGACTATGTGGCGGAGGGGTGGGCCGAGGCCCTGCGCCTCATTCAGGCGATGGGGGCCAATGCCCGCTACTTTACCGATTCGGCCACCAAACCGATCGTCGACGTCGCCCTGGGGGATGCGGCCGCGGGAATGAGCATCGATTTTTACGGCCGGTTCCAGGAGGAAATGCTGGTGCGCCGGGGTTCCGACCGCTTCCGGTACGTCACCCCCGCCGGCGGCTCGACCATTTCGGTCGATCCCATCGGTATGTTCCGCGGGGCGCCGAATCCCGGGCTCGCGCGGGCGTTCATCGAATACGTCCTCTCGCTGGAGGGACAAAAACTGTGGAATCTCCGGCCCGGTACCCCGGGCGGACCGGAACAATTCGCCCTCCGGCGCCTCCCCATCCGCAAGGAGTTTTACGACGCCGACCTCGGGGCATACCGGTCGGACCCGGACATCTTTCCCTACGAAATGGCGGGGGACTTTGTGTACCACCCCGAGTGGACCGGACCCTTGTTTCGCGAGATGAGTTTTGTGATTCGGGTGATGTGCCTGGACGTTCACCAGGAACTCCGCACGGCCTGGAGGGAATTGATCCGCGCCGGGTTTCCTCCCCGTGCGACGGAGGTGTTTTTCGACATCTCCAGCGTCGCCTACCACGAAGTGCAGGGCACCGTGCGTTCCGCACTCCGTTCGGCCGATCCGTTGGATGAAGTCCGTTTGGCCAAGGTGCTTGGAGCGGGATTCCGGGAACAATACCTGGAGGCGGCCAGGCTTGCGCGCGACGGGCGGTAACGGTTGTCCGGGTCCGGTACGCGGCGCCGCCCGGGCCCTTCAATTGTTCTCAATGTCCTCGTCCGCCAGGTTGCCCTGGAGCCGGCGGGCCAGGTGAATCTCGCGGATTTCCCGGCGCATTCGCCGGACCATGCGCTCGAAGCGCTGCCGGGTGTTGAGGGTTTCCAGGAGCGATTGCCGGAAACGGGCGTCGGGGCACAGGGAATAGGCGACCAGATCGACCAGGGTGTCCGGTTCGCTTACGTTCTCAAAGCAGGTCAGCAACTCGGGCGGGAGGGGAAGACCCAGCCGGCTCCGGACCTTCAGAATGCCCATCAACTGGCGCTTCAGGGAGGAAAGGGTGGCGTCGTCGGCGCCGGGCACGGACGGCAGGCGCCGGATCTCCATCAGGCGATAGGGATGTTCGGCGACGCATTCGACCATGCCGATGCGGCAGATCCCCTGGAGCAGGAGGTCGGAGGTGCCGTCTTTGTGATACTGGCAACTGCGGATGATGCCGGCTGTCGCCACCGAGCAGGGCGGTTCGTCCGCAACGGGATCCCCGGCTTCGGTATTGTCCAGCGCGGCGACGGCGAAGACGCGATCCCCCTCCAGGACATCCCGCAGCATCTCGCGGTAACGCGGCTCGAAGATATGCAGCGGGAGAACCGCCTGGGGAAAAAAAACCGTTTCCGGCAGCGTCATGACCGGAACGATGTCCGGGATATCTCGGTCCTTCAGGGAGTGGTCCATGGGTCGGAAATGTGAAAACGTTGGCGTGCTTGAATCGGCCGCGGGCCCGCTGTTCCCGCCGGCGTTCCGCCGGTGCGGCGACATCGGGATCAATCCATCCACACTTCCGGCCTCAGTTTCCGCGGATCGGGATCGGACGCTTCGGCATAATAAACCGCCATACGCAACAGGTGCAACTTGAGGGGCGGAATATCCGGATTCTTTTCTTTCAAGCTTTCGTAAAGAGCCTCGGGCGAACGGCCCGCGAGTTCGTAGATCCGCGAAAATCCGAGGTCGAGGAGGTCGCGCGCGGTTGACGCATCCATGCGGGGAATACGCATAAAATGCGAATTGAGCGCTTCGACATCGGCTTTTTCCTTTTTCCTCTTGATCATTATGGTATCGCTTGTTCGGAAGCCGTTGGGCCCGGGCTGTCGGGGAAAGCCGGACGCGACCGGGCGGAAGGGACTGATTGAAGGTAGCAGAGCGTCGCTTCCCCGGGCGACGTTTTTTTGCCCATTCCGGCCGACCCGGCGTCGATAAAATCGGCCCCGCGGGATTTATCGGGAAAAAGGGGACGGTCCGGGGTGTGTCAGCGATGGGTTGGGCGGGCCGAAAGGTGAGACAAAGGTGGGCCGGAATGGCACGATTTGCGGAGGTCGGGTTTTTGGTTCTTTTGTTTTTTAAATCATAAAAAGTTGATTACAAATTGTTAAAGAAAAAAACAAAGACGTGGCATGCCGCCTGCTCTACGTGATGGCCATGAGTAAGATTTTAGGAATCGATCTAGGGACCACAAATTCATGTATGGCCGTGATGGAGGGGGGCGAAGCCAACGTCATTCCCAACGCCGAGGGTGCCCGGACCACTCCGTCGGTCGTGGCCTTCACCAAAGATGGCGAGCGCCTCGTGGGCCAGTCGGCCAAAAGACAGGCCGTCACCAATCCCCGGAACACCGTTTTTTCCACCAAACGCCTGATCGGGCGCCGTTTTTCCGAGGTCCAGGAGGAAGTCAAGAACCTGCCCTACAAGGTGGGCGAGGGCAAAAATGGCGATGCCTACATTGAAGTCGAAGACGGCGGTAAAAACCAGAGCTACAGCCCGCAGCAGATCGCCTCGTTTGTTTTGGGGAAACTCAAGGCCGACGCCGAGAGCTACCTGGGCGAAAAGGTGACCCAGGCCGTCATTACGGTACCGGCGTACTTCAACGACTCCCAGCGGCAGGCGACCAAGGATGCCGGCAAGATCGCCGGTCTGGAAGTATTGCGAATCATCAACGAGCCGACGGCGGCGTCCCTGGCCTACGGCCTGGACAAGAAAAAGGATGAAAAAATCGCGGTTTACGACCTCGGGGGCGGGACGTTCGACGTCACTATCCTCGAGATCGGGGACGGCGTTTTCGAAGTCAAAGCCACCCACGGCGACACCCACCTGGGGGGGGACAACTGGGACGATGCGATCATCAAATGGCTGGTCGACAGTTTCAAGCAGGACAATGGCATCGACCTGGGGAAGGATCCCATGGCCATGCAGCGGCTCAAGGAGGAGGCCGAAAAGGCCAAGATCGCCCTGTCCTCGACCCAGTCGGTCGATATCAACCTGCCGTTTATCACCGCCGATTCCACCGGGCCGAAGCACCTCAACGTCAGCCTGACGCGCTCGAAGTTCAACCAGATCTGCGACCACCTCTTCGAGCGCACGATCGAGCCGTTTAAGCTCTGTTTGAAGGACGCCGGTTTCGCCACCTCCGACATCGACGAACTCGTGCTGGTGGGCGGAATGACCCGGAGTCCGCGGGTGATTGAGATCGCCAGGGAACTGGTGGGCAAGGATCCGCACAAGGGAGTCAACCCGGACGAAGTGGTTGCGGTCGGCGCCGCCATTCAGGGTGCGGTCCTGTCCGGCGACATGAAGGACGTGCTTCTGCTCGATGTCACGCCGCTCACCCTGGGGATCGAAACCGCGGGCGGCGTGTGCACGGCCATGATTCCGCGCAACACCACGATTCCGACCAAGAAATCGCAGGTCTTTTCCACCTACAGCGACAACCAGCCGTCGGTGGAGATCAAGGTGCTCCAGGGCGAACGGCCCATGGCCAACGACAACAAGGTGCTCGGCACCTTCCACCTGGACGGTATTCCACCGGCGCCGCGCGGGGTGCCGCAGATCGAGGTGACTTTCGATATCGACGCCAACGGCATTCTCAATGTTTCCGCCAAGGACAAAGGGACCGGCAAGGATCAGTCCATCACCATCCGGGATGCCGGCGGGCTCAGCGAGGAGGAAGTCGAGCAAATGCGCAAGGATGCCGAGTCGCATGCCGAGGAGGACCGCAAGCGCAAGGAGGCCGTGGAAACCCGGAATCAGCTCGACACGCTTGTCTACCAGACTGAAAAACAGCTCAAGGATCTCGGAGACAAGATTCCGGCGGACAAGAAAAAGCCGCTGGAGGATGCCATCGCCCAGGGCAAAACCGCCCTGGAGTCGAACGAGACCGACGCCATGAAGCAGGCTCTGGAGGGCTTGAACACAGCCATGTCGGCGGTGGCTTCGGACCTTTACGGGCAGCAGGACCCGTCCGGCGGGGACGCCGCCGCTTCCGGGGGCGCACAGCCCGAGAGCGGCGAGGCGGCCGAAGCGGGCTCCGGAGGTCAGAGCGGCCAGGGCAAGGACGATGTCGTCGATGCCGATTTTGAAGTGGTCGACGAAGACGAGAAAAAGAAGGACTGACCGAACAGGGCTTTCCGCCGCCCGGAGGGCTTCGAGCGCTTCGGGGTCGGCTTGAAACAGAAACCTTAACCTAAACCAATACCATAAGTATAACCATCAGAGTATGAGTAAGACAAAATCAGTCAGCGTAAATATTAAGCCCCTCGGTGATCGTGTCCTTATCCGGCACATCGAAGAGGACGAGGAGCAGACCAGCGGAGGTATTATTATTCCGGATACCGCCAAGGAAAAGCCCCAGGAGGCCGAGGTCATCGCCCTCGGTACCGGCAAAAAAGATGAAAACGGAAAAGTCCAGGCCTTCGACGTGAAAGTCGGCGACAAGGTTATCGTTTCGAAATACGGGGGGACCGAAGTCAAGGTCGACGGAGAGAAGTATCTCCTGGTCCGCGAAGACGATATTCTCGCGGTGGTTGCGTAAAGATTGGGACGAACTGGAATAACCTTAAGGAATTAGAAGCAAAGTATTATGGCACACAAACAACTCGTATTCGAAGAGACGGCGCGGAAGAAGATTCTCCAGGGAGTGGAGACGCTTTCCCGCGCGGTTAAGGTGACGCTGGGGCCCAAGGGTCGCAACGTCCTGATTGATAAAAAATTCGGTTCACCGACCATGACCAAGGACGGGGTGACCGTCGCCAAGGAGATCGAACTTGAAGATCCCTATGAAAACATGGGGGCCCAGATGGTGCGCGAGGTGGCGTCGAAGACGTCGGACAACGCCGGCGACGGCACGACGACCGCGACCGTTCTGGCGGAATCGATCTTCCGCGAAGGGATGAAGCACGTCACCGCCGGCTGCAACCCGATCTACCTGAAGCGCGGCATCGACAAGGCGGTCGCCGCGGCCGTCAAGGAGCTGACCAAGGTCAGCAAGAAGGTCGAGACCCGCGAACAGGTCCGCCAGGTGGCGACTGTTTCGGCCAACTGGGATGAAGAGATCGGCGAAATCATCGCCGACGCCATGGACAAGGTGGGCAAGGACGGCACCATCACGGTGGAAGAGGCGAAATCGATCGAAACGACCCTCGATGTTGTCGAGGGGATGCAGTTCGACAAGGGCTACCTGAGTCCTTACTTCTGCACCAACACCGAAACGATGGAGGTCGCGCTGGAGGATGCCTACATCCTCATCCACGAGAAAAAGATCAGCAACCTCCAGGATGTCCTGCCGCTGCTGCAGAACGTGGCCAAGGCCGGCAAGCCGTTGCTCATCATCGCCGAGGATATCGAAGGCGAAGCCCTGGCGGCCCTGGTGGTGAACAAGATCCGCGGCACCCTCAACGTCTGTGCGGTCAAGGCTCCCGGTTTCGGGGATCGGCGCAAGGCCATGCTGGAGGATATCGCCATTCTGACCGGCGGCCGTTTTATCAGCGAGGATCTCGGGATCAAGCTGGAGAACGTCCAGATCAGCGATCTGGGTCGGGCCAAGCGGATCTCGATCGACAAGGAAAACACCACCATCGTGGAAGGGGCCGGTTCGACCTCCGACATCCAGGGCCGGGTCAAGCAGCTCCGTCGCCAGATCGAGGAAACCACCTCCGATTACGATCGCGAGAAGCTGCAGGAGCGCCTGGCCAAGCTGGCCGGCGGTGTGGCCGTGATCAACGTCGGCGCCTCGACCGAGCCGGAAATGAAGGAGAAGAAAGCCCGCGTGGAAGATGCGCTTCACGCCACCCGTGCCGCGGTGGAGGAAGGTATCGTCGCCGGGGGCAGTGTCTCCCTGCTGCGGGTGGCCAAGGTGGTCGAAAATATCGCCCTGGAAGGGGACGAAAAGATCGGCGCGAACATTGTTCGCCGGGCGATCGAGTCCCCGCTCCGGCAGCTCTGTGAAAACGCCGGGATCGAGGGATCGCTCGTCGTGCAGGAAGTCCTCAAGCTCAAGGGCAACAAGGGCTACAATGTGGCGACCGGCGTGTACGAAGACCTCGTGCAGGCGGGTGTGGTCGATCCGACCAAGGTCACCCGTACGGCCCTGCAGAACGCGTCGTCGGTGGCCGGGTTGCTCCTGACCACCGAGTGCATGATCACCGAGGCACCGGAGAAGAACCCGGGCTCCGGCGGTGGCGGCGGCGCCCCCGACATGGGCGGTATGGGCGGCATGGGCGGCATGATGTAAACGCCCGGCCGTCACGCCGAACGACACAGTATTAAGCTTAAACCAAAAGCGCCCCTTCTTCGGAAGGGGCGCTTTTTTTTAGTGCGAAATCGGGAGGCGATCCCGAATCCGGATGTGTCGTGCCGGGATCAGGCGCTGCTTTCTTCCACGGAAGGGCAGGTGCAGACGAGGTTGCGGTCGCCGTAGACGTTGTCCACCCGGCCGACGGGAGGCCAGAACTTGTGTTCCCGGGTCCAGGGAGCCGGGTAGGCCGCCTGTTCCCGGGAGTAGGGGCGGTCCCAGTCGTCACGGGTGATCATGGAGGCCGTGTGCGGGGCGTTTTTGAGGGCGTTGTTTTTCGCGTCCATGTCCCCGCGCTCCACGGCTTCCATCTCGTCGTGGATGGCGATCATGGCGTCGCAGAAGCGGTCGAGCTCCGCCTTCGATTCGCTTTCCGTCGGTTCGATCATCATCGTGCCCGGAACCGGCCAGGACATGGTGGGGGCGTGGAACCCGTAATCCATCAGGCGCTTGGCGGCGTCCTCCACCTCGATATCCGCCCGGCTCTTCCAATCGCGGAAATCGATGATGCACTCGTGCGCCACCAGCCCCTGGTTGCCCCGGTAGAGGACCGGGTAATGGGGTTCCAGTCGTTTGGCGATGTAGTTGGCGTTGAGGATGGCCACCCGGGTGGCTTCGGTCAGTCCGGCGCCCCCCATCATGCGAATGTAGGCCCAGGAAATCACCAGGATGCCGGCGCTGCCCCAGGGGGCGGCGGCGACGGCGCCGGTGTCCGACCGCCCTTCCATCTCGATCACCGGGTGCCCCGGGAGGAAGGGGGCGAGGGGTTTCGCCGCGGCGATGGGACCCACGCCGGGTCCGCCGCCGCCGTGGGGAATGCAGAAGGTCTTGTGAAGGTTCATGTGGCAGACGTCCGCCCCGATGGCCGCGGGGGACGAGAGTCCGAGCATGGCGTTGAGGTTGGCGCCGTCGAGGTAGACCTGCCCGCCGTGTTCATGGATGATGGAGCAGACCTGTCGAATTCCCTTTTCGAATACGCCGTGGGTCGAGGGGTACGTGACCATGAGCGCGGCCAGGTTGTCGGCGTGGGTTTCGGCCTTTGATCGGAGGTCGTCCAGGTCGATGTTTCCGTTCCGGTCGCACTGCACGGCGACCACTTTCAGGCCGCACATGATGGCGCTGGCCGGGTTGGTGCCGTGCGCGGAGACGGGGATGAGGCACACGTTGCGGTGCCCTTCGCCGCGTTCCTCGTGATAACGGCAAATGGCCCACAGCCCGGCGAATTCCCCCTGGGAGCCGGCATTGGGTTGCAGGGAGACCGCTTCGAACCCGGTCATCGCGGCCAGCCACTCCTCCAGTTGCCGGAAAATGATGCCGTACCCCTCGGCGTGTTCGGTGGGGGCGAAGGGGTGCAGTTTTCCGAATTCGGGCCAGGTTACCGGCAGCATTTCGGCGGTGGCGTTGAGTTTCATGGTGCAGGAACCGAGCGGCGTCATGGAAACCGTGAGGGAGTGCTCGCGCGACTCGAGCTTGCGCAGGTACCGGAGCATCTCGGTTTCGGTGTGACAGCTGTTGAAAACCGGGTGGCGCAGAAAAGCCGACTGCCGTTCGAAGGGTTCGGGGTATTCCAGGGTGACGGATTCGGCCGATTCGCGGAGATCCCCGGGACCGGTTTTCCCGTCGCGGAAAAGGGACAGCAGGTCGAGCAGGTCCCGTTCCCCCTTGGTTTCGTCGAGGGAAATCCCCACCGCGTCGGGCCCGAGCGGGCGCAGAAGGATGCCCTTTTCGCGGGCGGCCTGTACCCGGTCATGGCCGGACCCATCGGCGAGCTTTACTTTCAGGGTGTCGAAAACCGGTTCGGTTCCGGTGTCGAAACCGAGTTCTTCCAGGTTTCGGCGCAGGGTCTCGGTCAGAAGGCGTATCCGGCGGGCGATGGTTTTCAGGCCGTCGGGTCCGTGGTACACCGCGTACATGGAGGCCATGACGGCGAGGAGAACCTGGGCCGTGCAGATATTGCTGGTGGCCTTGTCCCGTCGGATGTGCTGTTCGCGGG
>PXDC01000173.1 GCA_003565135.1 Verrucomicrobiota bacterium | reverse complement strand
CGGGAGGGCGCCGGAACTGGCTTTTCACCCCGGCCTCGACCTCCCGTCGGGTTCCGGTAAAGAAGATTCGGATATCCGGGTTGCCGGCCTCGGCCCGTTTGGCCAACTCAATGCCGCTCAGCGGTCCCCGAAGCGCGGTTTCGGTGAAGAATCCGTCGAAATAATCCTCCTCCAGCAGGTGCAGCGTCGTTTCGGTCCGGTCGCTCTTCCGCACCCGGTAATAGGGTGAGAGGATGTATTCGAGGGCGTCGTTGACTTCCGCCGAATCATCGTGGAGCAGCACCGCGGGCCGGAGCCAATCCCGGAGCGTACCGGTTTCCCGGGAGGGGCCGCCGAGGATACTCTCCGGCGGGCTGTCCCCGTCAGCCATCTCCGTGACACCGATCCTCATGCCATTGGCTCGTTCCGGATGCAGCCACTGCCTAAGTTCCTTCATCGCGTCCCTTTTGCGGCTTTCGGGAAAGGCCAGGGCGAGCGAATCGGTATCCCATGGTCCCGCCCGCTCGTCGCTGCCCAGACGTTTCCGGAGATTGGGGAGGAGTTCCATCAGGTCCGTGGGATCGTTCGGATTCTCCAGGATGACACGGGTAAGCGGTTTCCCGAGCCAGCGACAGCGATACGCCTCGCGCGAGAGTTCCTGGCGCAACCGTTCCCGTTCGGGGCTCAGATCGATCAGGGTCATACAAAACACCTTGTGCTGCACGTGGGTGTCCGGACAGGGCGACACCGCCGCCCGTACCAGCTGGTTCTCGAGGGTGAAACAGAACGAAAAATCGGGCGTTCCGTGGCGGTTGTAAACCCGCAGCAATTGTTCCAGAACCGGGGCTGGCAGAGATCCGGGATCATTCCGGGCAACATTGAGAAACGAAGCGCCACGTGAATTAAGGATCAGGATACGGCCTTCCTTGTCGCAAGCCAGTACCGGCAGCGGGAGTTGGTCGAATAGGTATTGCAGGATGGCCGTGTCCCGGGTCTGGTCGCTGTGCGCCCGGGCGTGCTCGATGAGGGCGCCGCAGAAGGCGGTCAGCGACGAGATCAGTCGGAGCTCGTCCGGACCGTAGGCACCGTGTAAGGCGGAATCCCGGATCGAGACGGTGCCGTGGGTCCGCTTCGGGCCCTGGACCGGCAGGATCAGCGCCCCACTTTCAAACTGATCGGCGCTGACGGTGGGTCCGCCGTTTCCGGAAATTTGAAGCATCGCTTTGCGCACAAACAGCGTCTCGTTCATGGCCGCCTCGAGGGCCTCGGCAAAACGGCCCAGGTTCCCGATGTGATCGAACGAAGACCGGAAGCTGCGCAGGGCGCGCGTGAGCGCCCCGGTTCCGGAGGATTCCTGGTAGGGTTGGTGCTCAGACATGTTCGGTTGTCGGTTGGATCCGTGCATCAGGGCTTGGCCGGGAGGGTTATGCGGAAACGGGTGCCCTTTTCCTGGGAAGTGGTCACGTTGATCTCCCCGTGATGGGAATCGATAATCCGTTTGACGATAGACAGCCCCAGTCCCATGCCCCGTTTGAGTTTGTTATCGCCCGTGTTTTTGGTGCTGATGAAGGGTTCGAAAATACGCGACAGCACCGCCGTATCGATCCCCGGGCCATTGTCGACCACTTCGACCACGATGGCGCTGTTTCCCCCGCCGAGGTTGAGTTTGCGGGCCCGTATCTCAAGGGATGGGTCGGAGGTTTCCTCCAGGGCGTCGGCCGCATTCTGTATGAGGTTGAGAAATACCTGGACCAGTTGGTTGTAGCTCCCGTGGACAAACGATTTCTCGGGTTTGAGCAGGGTCATGGTGATCCCCTTGCTCTGGAGCTCCTTGTGACTGATCTCGACCGAGGTATCCAGCACTTCACCCAGGTCGACCCGCGTGAATTCACCCGTGCCGTTCTCCGAGAGGCAGCCGATGTTTTCCACGATGGTGGCGATCCGGTTGACGTCCCGTTCCATGACGGAATGCAGTTTCTGACGAAACTTCGGGTTCTCCTGCTGCTCACCCATGAGGGAAACAAAAGTCTGGATCGAAACAAGCGGGTTTCGGATCTCGTGCGCCATGCTGGCGGCGAAGGTTCCCAGCGAGATGAGACGGTCCGCCTGGTTTGCCCTCCGTTCGAGGTCGCGGGCCACAAACACCAGGGCGACTTGCATGCAGAGCGATTCCAGCAACGAGAGGTCGACGTCGGAATAGTTCTGTTTGCCCCGTGTGTCGCCCAGGATAAGGAAACCGAGCAGATGATTGTGGTGGTTTACCGGGATGACCGCGCTCATCGAGATTTTCTCTTCAATCTGGGTCGACGTCCCGTTTACCCCCCGGATGGCGAATTCGTCGCGGATCTCACCGCCCAGCAGGAACGTGCGTTTCTCGTTCAGCAGGGCGGCCAGGGGATGTTCCAGGTCGAAGGAAACGGTCCGCATCTCGTCATCCGCGTAACCGGATTGAGCCCGACAGGTGAAGGTGCTTTCCAGGCTGCCTTTATAAAAAAACAGGATCCGCTCGATCTGCATGCTGTGGGTGATAAACCCGACCACTTCAGTGAAAATGTTTTTTTCGTTCGGAAGCTCGCCGATTTTGCGGGTGAATTCCTTGAGCTCTTTACGGTAGCTGAAGCGGTCCCGGAGAAGGTTGCCTTCCACAAAATGCTCCACCATGCGTTTGAACGTCGGCAGCAACCAGAATAGCACCGACACTATCAGAACCGAGATCAGGAACGAGCCCAGGGTTTGCAGACCCCGGCGCTCGTCGTCCGCGATTCCGGGAGAACCGAAAAAATAGATTGCGGCTGACAGAAACAGGGATACCGCGAGGATGAACGAGGCGTAACAGGCGCCCTTGAGAAGGATCAGGTCGACCTCCATGAGGCGGAATTTCATAATCGAGTACCCGACCGCCACGACGTAAACCGCCACCAACCCGTTTCCGAACGGAGGAATGGGAATGTCGAACCAGAGGAAGAAATTCGTCAAGCCGCCGGAATAACAGAGCACCAGCCCGTAAACCACGTACTGGATTTCCTTTTTCTTTCGCTCCTCGGCCCGAAGGTAGTACCGGATCAGCGAAACGAAGCTGATCAGCGAATAGAACAGGAAGTTGGCCATGAACGGGTAGAAAAGCCACCCGGGCACCGGCCAGAAGGGAAAGCCCTGCTTCTCTCCCACATCCGCCACAACATAGGGGGTAAAGAGCGACGCGGCGGAAAAAAATGCGCTGACCATGTAGCCGTACCTCACGAGGTTGCGATGGTCGTAACGGGTCAGTTCGCAGACGAAGTAGTGGAGACTGACCGGGATCAGGGCGGCACCGGCCATGAGGAGGCGGCAAAGTAACAGGGCCTGTTCCTCCCGGCCGGAAAGCTGCCAGAAGAAATACGGAATGGACCAGAGGGCGACGAACAGGCAGAAGAGGGAAAAGGAACGGCTCAGGCGGCTTTCCGGCCGCTTGGAATAAATAAGCAGCGCCAGGGTAATGCTCGAAAGCGCGTTGATCAGAGAACTGATGGTGAGGTAGGGGATCACTTCTCGGCCACAATAAGGTGGGTTTGGTCTCCGAAAGAGCACCGCGCGTCCACGTTCTTGAGCCCGGCCGCTTCCGCCATCGACGCCATTCGCTTGCCGGAGAAAAATCGATAATAGCCCTTTTCCTCCTTGACCTTGATCCGGCCCGCCGCCCGGAGGAGATCCCGGGCCGATTCCAGCTCGTCGTCCTTTACCTCCTGGTGAAGGAAATCGCGGTAGATGCTGGACATGTCACAGTAAGGTTTCATGCTCGACAGCACGATCCGCCCGCCCGGAGCGAGGACACGGGCGAGTTCGCGGACGACCACATCCGGTTTCTCCAGGTAGGAAACCACGAGGCTGCAGCAAATCTTGCTGAAACAGTTTTCCGTAAAGGGGAGGTGTTTGCCGTGTCCGTGGCCGTTTCCGTTTTTGCCGTACTCCTCCAGGTCGGCCTGGGTATAGGCCAGATCGAGGAGGGGACGGGGAACCGAGGTCAGGTTTGCGGCCAGTTCGTATCCCGCGTCGGCGTGCCGGCGGCACGCCGACGCCAGCCCGGCCTGGGTCAGGTCCATGGCGACGTACATGGGCGGGGGAACGATCGGTTTTTGCGACGCACGCTGCAGCAGATCGCGAATGACCCAAATCCCGAACAGCCCGTTCCCGCAACCGGCGTCCAGCAGCAGATCGTCGGGTTCTATGTCGCCCAGCAGGGAGCCGATGAGGTCGAGGTATTCCTGGTAGTCTTCGAAACGCTCCAGGATGGAATATTTCTGCAGGTAGTTGGTCCAGAAATCCTTTTCCTCATCCTGCTCGGGTTGCGCCTTTTTCAGGAGTTCGCGCTCGATCTTGTTGCGGGCGATCACCAGCTTCTTTTCCGGCTCGACCAGGGTGTCGTCTCTGATCGCGTCGATCCGTTCGCCGAGACATGCCTTGACCACGAGCTTGAGGGTTTCCCGGGCCGCGCGGGGGTTTTCCCTGACCTCGTGCAGGGCGTCCTCGATGACGTGAACGACGGTGTTCCCGCGCGAGCGCAACAGCAGGTCGACGTCCTTGGAATCAACCCAGGCGTCGCGTTCGGCAGCCAGGTAGACGATCGGGATCCTGGCCCAGGCAAGGTCTTTCTTGGTTCCCTCCGCGTCGTGCATATCATCCTTGACCATCCGGTCGAACAGGTGATCGAGATCGATATCAAAGCCGAGAATGTCGTTGATCCCCCAGCGCTTTCCGGCGATATGTCCCCCCACCAGGTCTTCCTTGTAAATCTGGTAAAGCGTGTACTGGATGTTCAGAACCCCCACCAGGCTGACGAGTTTGACGATGCGGCGATCCAGGGCGGCCGCGCGGAAGGAACAACGGGCCGAGAGGCTGGCGGAAAAAAGGATCACCGATTTGGTCCCGAAGCGTTCCTCCAGGTAGTCCAGGCTTCCCCGGATATCCTCCACCGCGTCGCCCAGGGTAAAGCGGGACATGATTCCTTCGCTTTCACCCACGTGGCAGGCGTGGTCGAAGCGCAGGACGTTAAAGCCGTTGGCCGCAAGATAATAGGCGATCTGCAGGTTGTTCTTTTTGCTCTCCGCGTATTTCGGGGCCATGAGGACGAACGGGGCCATGTCGTTCTCCGCCTCGGCCGTGCGATCCCAACAGGCCACGAGTTTTTTTCCGGTCCGGCTGCGGTAAGTGACGCGATCGGTCAGGATTGCAAGAGAAACCACTTCGCTCGTTACGGCCATGATGTGTGCACAAGTATAGGTATTATAGCTATATACAGTATCCTATTTTCCCGAAAACATCCGTAAAAGGCAATTGGTTTTTACAACAGGTTTTTTCCGGCAAAGGGTAGGGGATTCCCTCATGCGATGGGCATATAGGGGCGGGGGTGCCAGGCCGGCGGGGGGTGGGATGGTTCTGCGGTGAATCGGCCGTAGTCTCGTGATTTCAACGGGTGCCGGCAAATAGGTTCCCCCCCCCCGATCCGGACCGGAGTTCCGGAAAGCCGGCGTTGTTTCCTCCCCGGTCATCGGTTCGGCCGGTCGTTTTCGTTCGCACCGGCACGGCGAATGGTTGTGGAATGGAGGCCGACGCGTATCGCTTTGGCATGGACAATCCCGGCATGGCTGAAATCTTTCTCGCCTACTACCTGGTGACCGCCGGGGTTTTTCTGCTGGTGCGGGTGTTCCTGCTCCGCGCCGGCCCGCGACCCGACGGCGATCGGGGCGGCGACCGGGATGAAGACAATCTCTGGCACCTGTTCACGCGGGGAATGAATCCCCTGCTCGGAGCGGTGCTTTTTCCGGTGTTCTGGCAGGTGGTGTTGTTCCTGCAATGGTTTCTGGGACGGGCCCTGGGCGGTTATCTGGCGTCGAACCGCTCGGAACACCGGGAAACGGCGTTCGGCACCCGGGCCGCGTCGGAGCTTGATTCCCGATTGGGACGGGAGGGGGAAACCCTGTGCGACCTCCGGCCCTCCGGGCGGGTGGCCGTAGCCGGCGAAACCCTGGAAGCAGTGGCCCGCGGTTGTTTTATTCACCGGGGCCGCCGGGTGACCGTCGTCGGAAGGGACGGGTTCCGGGTGGTGGTGGAGCCGAGCGACTAAGGGATTCGGCACGGCGGGAATCGGCGGTTTACGGGAGCAGCGCGGCCACCCGTTCGGCCAGGTCGCGGTGTCCCCGGTCGCTCAGGTGAATGCCGTCCAGCGTCCCGTCCTCTGTGCTGAGCACACGGGCGAGCACCCGTGAGGGAATTTGCCTGATCCCGTACTCGCGCGCGACCGTTCGCTGGATACGACCGTAATGCCGGAAACCGGGAATGACCGGAAGCTCGAACAGCACCACCGTGTGACCGGTTCCGGAAACCGCATCGAGCAATTCCCGGAGCTCCCGTTCGTAGTTGTCCCGCGAAGCCCGCATCAGGAGATCGTTTCCTCCCAGGAGGATCAGCACCAGGGAGGGCTCGGCGCCGACCCCGCGCACCTGGCCGGGGCCGTCGGCGAGGCGGGCGCCGGGCGAAGCCAGATTGGTAACGGCCAATCCGGTTTTTTCCCCCAGCAGATCGGGCCAGGTGCGGTTTTCATTGCCGATTCCGGCCGAAAGCGAGTCGCCCACCACATGGACGGAACGCCCTTCCGGTGCGGGGAGTTCAGGCATGCGAACGTAAGGGATTTCAAGCGCCGCCAGGAATAGGGTCGCCGCGGCCAGCAAAACGCCGAAGGGACCGGTTATACGGAGTCCCCGTCGGGACCGGAATTCGGTTTCCGCCCACCAGATCGCGGCGAGAACGGTCCAGAGCGCGAGGGCGCCCCGGGGCAGGGGCGGCGCGGTCAACAGGATCCCGATCACCGCAAATGGCAACATTCCCTGCAGCAGGCGGACCGGTCCGCCGCGGCCAGCAACAGCAGGCCGATGGCGGCGAAGATGAGGACCAGGACGCCGGCCGGTATGTG
>PXDC01000178.1 GCA_003565135.1 Verrucomicrobiota bacterium | reverse complement strand
TTTTCACTTCCGACCACGGTGACATGCTCGGAACCCACAATCTCTGGTCCAAACGTCTCTTCTACGAGCCGTCGGCCCGGATACCGATGCTGCTGGTCGATCCGCGAAAAACGGCACGCATTTCCGCCGGAGCGGTGGACGACAGGCTCGTCTGCCTTCGTGACGTGATGCCGACTCTGCTCGATCTGGCCGGAATCGCCGTGCCCGACAGCGTGGAAGGGCTGTCCTTTGCCGGCACGGACCGGCGGGAGTGGCTGTACGGGGAAATCGGGGAAACGCCGGCAGCCGCCACGCGCATGGTCACCGACGGACGCCACAAGTTGATCTACTACCCGGCCGGGAACCGGTTTCAGCTCTTTGATCTCTTCGAAGACCCGAACGAATGCAGGGATCTCACAGACGATCCCGCATACCAAACAATCCGTTCCCGAATATCCGAGCTCCTGATAAAGCAGCTCTACGGCGGCGATCTCGACTGGGTTCGGGAGGGCCGCCTGGTCGGAACCGGCGCCGACCTCGAGCCTCCCCGCCCCGATCCCGGGCTTTCGGGTCAGCGGGGGATCTGAGGGGAATCGTTGTTAGTTGTCGGTTATCCGTTATTCCTGACTCGTTACTCGTTCGGCGCCCCTCCAGGCCCAAGCCCTCACACCATCGTCCCGGTCCCTTCATAATTCATCCTTCTGAATTCCCCCATCCCCCTGTGCCGAGGCTGGCGGCATTATTTCCAACGATTCCGGCACTTTGTCCATGGATTGCGGCCCTATTCCGCGTACACTCTATCCCGATATGATCCTGTCGACGGCCACACCCTCACCCGCCCTTCGCCGTTTGCCGCAGGCCGCCGCCGGCGCCCTGACCCTCGCACTGGGCCTGGTCCTCCTTGTGGCCCTTCTCGGCCGCGGGATGTTCTTCCTCGCCCACATCGGCGGCCCGATGGAAGGCGACCCGGAACCTTTGGGGGCGGACGCTCGGGATCCCGTCGGACATCACCGTGTTGGCACGTGGGAGGGACCGCGCGGATTCGGGGAGGCCCCCGAACTGCGTGCCCTGGCGGAATCCGGAAAAATCCCGCCCGTCGAAGCGCGGCTTCCGCGCGATCCCCTGGTAATCCACCCGCCCGAACGAAACGGCCCCTACGGAGGATCATGGAACCGTTTCGGAACCGGGCCCGACGACATATCGGCGATGACCGGAATGATGTACGAGGTGCTGCTGCGCCGGAGTCCCATGATGGACGACCTCCTGCCCAATCTGGCGAGAGACTGGCGGGTGGAGGAAAACGGAAAACGTTTCGTGTTCGAGCTCCGCGAAGGCGTTCGGTGGTCCGACGGGGAACCGTTCGACTCGGGCGACCTGATGTTCTGGTACGAACACGTGCTCAAGAACCCCGAGCTCACCCCCGCTCCACACCGCGCCTTTGTGCGGGATGGAGAATTAATGAAAATGAGGGCTCCCGGCAAGCACACGATCGAATTTAGCTTTTCGCGGCCCCACGGGCTGTTTTTGTACTGGCTGGCCGAACACTTTACCAGCGTGATGCTGCAGTACCCGGCACATTACTTCAGGCAATTTCATCCGGAATTCGCAGGCGAGGAGGAGCTTCATCGCCGCACGACACGCGCCGGTTTCGACGCCTGGTACCAGTACTTCGAGGACCGCGCGGAATGGCGCAACCCGGAGCGTCCCGCACTGACCGCATGGGTGATCACCAGGCCCCCGCCGGCACGGCGGATCCTCTTTGAACGCAACCCGTATTACTGGAAGGTCGACAGCAAGGGCAACCAGCTCCCCTATATCGACCGGAAGACCTACCGGATCTCCGATCGCGAGGCGATTAATCTCCACTTCCTCGGCGGGGAAATGGGAGTCGAACGGCGGCACGTACTTCTCCGAAACTATCCCCTTCTCAAAGAATACCGCGAACGGGGCGATTACCGTATCCATCACTGGATTACCGAACCCGGATCGAGCGCGATCATGCCGAATCTAAATCACCGGGATCCGGTAATGAGGGAAATCATCAGCGACCGCCGCTTCCGCCTCGCGCTCTCCCACGCTATCGACCGGGAGGAAATCCGCGACGCTGTGTACCTCGGTCTCGGCCGCCCGAGGCAGATCACGCCCGCATTCACCTCGCCGCTCTACGAGGAGGCCGACGCCGTCGCCCACACCGGACACGACCCCGCCCGTGCGGAACGCCTGCTCGACGAGATGGGACTGAACCAGCGGAACGAGGAGGGCGTGCGCCTCCGTCCCGACGGCCGCCCGCTAAGTCTGACCATTGAAATGTTCCCCCTGCTCGGCGACATCGAGGCTCTGAACCTGGTGGCCGACCACTGGAAGCAGGTAGGACTCGACGCGGACGTGCGGCAGTTTGCGCGCTCCCTTTACTACACGCGCATGTCCGCCCGCCTTCACGATGTCGGCGTCTCGAGTATCAGCCAGTTGCTGACGCCCCTTTTAGATCACCGGTTTTTCATTCCCTATCACGCGACGGCGCCCCGGCATGCCCTGGAGTACGCGTCCTGGTTCCTGTCGGAGGGCGAGCGCGGAGAGCGTCCGCCGGCCGCGATGCGCCGAGCAATAAAGCTCTACCGCGAGATCCAGAATACGACCGACACGGAGGAACAGACCCGGCTGGGCAAAAAGATTCAGAGGATCAACACCGAAAACTTCTGGACCTTCGGCCTGATCGGAGATCTGCCGGGACTGGTGCTTGTGAAGAATTCGTTCCGAAACGTTCCCGATGAAGCCGTTCTGTACCACAACGTGGGCCTGACCGCCCCCGAATGCTACGCGATCGAGGAATAAACCCGGCTCCGTTTTCGAGGCGCAGCACTCTTGTCCGCAGCGTGCCGGAATTCTACAACGGATCAAACACGCCGCCGCCGGATTCGTAGAAGGATTTGTCCAGGCGGAAAACGCCGCCTCGGGCATCCAGCCAGGGAGCCGGGGCGCACGGGTGAGCGGCCAGCAACTCGTTCCACCGTCGGCGGCCGTAGTTTTCGGGTCCGTTCGACTCAATCAACCCGCTGTCCAGTCCCGGCAAAGGCGGAAGGCGCGCGGCCACGTTTTTGTTCCAATCGAGGGAACGCGGCAGGCAGGCGGAGTCGGCGACGAAACACGGCAGGTCCAACCGGCCGGCTTCGGCGGCCATGGCGAGGGTTAGACTGAGCGTCTTCCCGGCGGGTTTGAGGGCGATCGCTGAGAAACCCTGTTCCTTCTTCCGTGCGACATCGGAGACGTCGTGCAGGCTCTCGTCGGCCGCGAACCGGACCGGCAGCCCGTGAAGGCTTTCGTCCGATCCCTCCGGGAACGGCTCTTCGAAAAGGAGAATCCGCTCCAACGCGCCCGCCCGGTCCGCGGCGTCAAGCAGCGACTCGACCTCACGGCGATCGTTGTAGCGCCCGTTGGCATCGAGGTAGTAGCGAACCGCTTCATCCCGCGGCGACCGCATGGAGGCCACCTCGGCGTGAATCGCCGCCAGCCGTTCTTTATCTTTTTCGACCATTTCTCCGGGATCCCCCGGCGACCCGAGCTTGATTTTGAGAACGGAACAACCCCTTTCCACGAGTCCCCGGACCTCCTCCAACGATGTGCCGTAGGAAACGGCCGGGACCGAAACCACCCGGTCGTGCCGGTGACCGAGCGCCTCGCGGTAAACCCCCGGGATCATTTCATCGAAGGTACCGAATCCCCGCTCCCGCGAGTACAGCACCCACGCGGCGTTGTCCAGGGAAACGAGGGAATTGTAAACAAACGTTTTCCGGAGGTCGCGCCGGGCGGTGACCTGTTTTCCGTATTCGAAAACCGGATCGACGATTTCACCGAGGAGCTCCGGAGGGCTCGCATAGGCTTTTCCCATCGCCGCCTGCAATCCGGACTCCAGCAAGGCCGCCATAACGAGGTTCCCGCCGACTTCGGTGTGAGCGGCAAACACGTTTTCATCGGACCAGAGCACCGCAAGGCCCCCGACACCGGACGCCCGGCGTCCGGATCGCGACTCCAGAGTCGCCCGGCAGAGCCATTTCTCTCTAAAAAAGCCGCCCTTGAACCCGAACGGGCGCACGAGGGGCTCCCGTGCCACGTCGAGGTCGACCGACTGTATCGAAACTTTCATGTTACCCCGCCGGGATATTTTCGCCCCCTGTATTCCGCCGCGTACGCCTCACCGGAAAATTCCAGCAGTTTCGCGTCCGAGAGCGCCACCCACTCGCCCCCGCGCTCCCGGGACGTGTGCGCCGCACGCAGGATGCGGATCGCCTCGACCGCTTCCTCCACCGGCGTCTTCGGCTCGTCACCCCGGGTAACCCCCAGAACCTCGGAGACCATCTCCCCGTGCAGTGAATACGGCTCACCGGGTTGCTTGACGTGGATCGACTCCGTCCGCTCCTCGCCGCCCGCAAGCACATGAAAAACCGCATGGGGATTCTGAATCTGCACGACCCAGAACACACCGGAACGATGCCGGACCTGGAAGCTCGACGGACGCCCGTCCGCGAGCCACCGGACCCCTTCCGCCCCGGTGCCGGCGACGGTCTGCCCCATTTCCACCGCGTGGGAGGCATATGCGAAAGGTTCGTCCTGGCCGACCGTGGACAGAATCGACCGCACCCCTGTTTCCCGTCTCCACGCCTGCAGGCGCTCGTGGAGTCGCGTGCTCGAGCCGAGCACCAGCTTTTTTCCCTTCCAGCTCTCAATTTCCTCGAGGTCGCGGTCCCGACAGGCGATCGGCTTGTCGATGAACACCGTCCGGTCACGCTCGACAAAAGGGCGCGCCTGCTCCACGTGGCGGTCCCAGTCGACCCCCATGATCGCAACCGCCTCGCAGCGGTCCACGAAATCCGTCCAGTTCTCGCACAACTCGAAACCGTGTTCCCGGCAAAAGGCTTCACAGTACTCCGGCGGGTGAATGGTGGAATCGTCGTAAACCAGCACCCGTTCGACGCGTTCGTTCAGGTAAGGCGCCCAGGCCGCGGGATGTGACGTATCGAGGTTGCAAATACCGAATGTTTGAATCGAGTTTTTGATCATAGCACTCGTTGAACGTTTTAACACGATGGAAAGGCCGATTTTCGCGGCATAAAGCCGCTCCTGCAGGGGATCTCGCGGCATGAAGCCGATCCTACAGGGAGGTGTTGCGCAAAGATTTTCGCGAAGATGGGTACCGGTAATGAATCACGCCCTTCCAAATCCCCGGGAACCACCCGAAACCCTTCGGGCGGAGACTCGTTTTGCTGATTCATAGGTTTTCGTTTGGGCCGCCTTGATCGTTCCCCGCCCCGAAGCCCCTGTCAACGCCGCAGAATCGGCCGCTCCGAGAGGCTCAGGTGTTCGATCAGCCGTCCCTGCATCTCCGCCAGCAACTCCCGGAAAGCGGGATCGCCCGCAAGGTTCGACCATTCGCCGGGATCTTCACGCAGGTCGTAGAGTTCCGCCGGCCGGCCGCCGGTCCAATGGACGTATTTGTACCGTTCGGTTCGCAGGCATTTCCCGTGCAGGGAGCGATCGTTTGCCGTGAATTCGCCCAGGACGGCGTCCTTCCCGCCCTCGCCGGTTTGCACGAGCGGGCGAAGGGACTCACCCTGCACGGCCTCCGGGACCGGGAGACCGGCGTAGTCGAGGACCGTCGGCGCCAGGTCGATCAGCTCGACCAGCCTGTCGATTTCGGCGACTCGTTCGTCACCGGCGGGCGGCCGAACTATCAAAGGAACGCGAATGATCTCCTCGAGGAAGTTGCCTTTCCCGAACCGTCCGAGGTCTCCCATCATTTCGCCGTGGTCCGATGTGAAGAGCACGAGGGTGTTCTCGATAAGATTCCGCTTTTTCAATTCTTCGATCACCCTCCCGACAAGGTCGTCGACCATGGTGCACAGCCCGTAATAATGAGCGATCCATCGACGGACAACCCGTTCCGAGGGGCCCTCATCCGGGTTCGGCCGGTTCCGGTATTTTTCGGTCAGGGGGATCTCCCCGGGGTCGTACAGGGACGCATATTTTCCCGGGGCGTCGACCGGAGTGTGCGGGTTGCAGAGGCCGTACCAGAGAAAGAAGGGCCGCTCGCCGCTTTCCCGGATGAACTCGATCGCATTTTCGGCCGCCCAGTAGTCGACCGATTCCTCGAAGGCCACGGCGCTCGTAACGGCGCCCAGGTTGCGCTTGTACTCGTCCGAGCGCCGCTGCTCGTAGATGCGCGCGTAGGCGCCGGGATTCTGCTGTTCCAGCCAGTGCGCGTATTCATCGCCCAGTTGCGCCGGCCCCAGCGGGGAGCCGTACGGTACGTCCCAGCGCGCGCCCTGGCCGTGGGTCAGTTTCTGATAATCGAATCCCCGCGGCGGAAACATATGGATCTTGCCCGCCGCCCCCGTCCGGTAGCCGGCGACCTGGAGGCGTTCCATGAAGGTTTCCTCCCAGAAAGGCAGGCCCGGCGTCGTGTCCACCTTCGACTCCATGTAACGCACGCCGTGCTGGTGGGTGTACCGGCCGGTCTGAATGCAGGCGCGGCTTGGAATGCAGACCGGATTGTTGACGTACGCGTGCTCGAAGCGGACCCCCTCGCGCGCCAGGCCGTCCAGCACCGGCGTCCGAACGACCAGGCTGCCGTTGCAAGCCAGGGTGTCGTACCGCTGCTGGTCGGTCGTAATCAGCAGGATATTGGGACGGGTGTTCGGTGTTTCCATGCCGCTGTGATGTCGAAATTTCAATGAAACATCCCTCCTTCAACCCGGCCTGCTTACCGGCACCGGTAAAGAAATGCTCTCTTCCGAAGAATTTTACCAATCCCTGCCGCGGCCCGCAATGAATAAAGTTCCAGGAAACCCGGACAATCGTCCAGCCTGCTCTGGTGGGATCTCAGCGCTCGTGCAGGCTGCACGGCGGCCGGTGGCATTGGGGGCGGCACTTTTATTTCTTCGTCGCCGAGGCTTCCTTTCCTCGGAAGGCGGAAGGTGTGGTCCCGGTGTGTTT